>JAZNRT010000062.1:0-13742 GCA_045590875.1 Acutalibacteraceae bacterium | reverse complement strand
CTTCTTTAAGGTTTTGCCATTTACAACTACCTTTACAGAGGGTTTAAGAGCCTTGCCTGTGTATGCCTTATCGCTAACTTTTACCTTTGCCTTTGCAACGCTTGTTCTAGGGAGCTTTGCGATAGTTGATGTCTTAGTAGCTTTACATACGGTACAGGTATAGGTCTTAACGCCTGCTGCGGTATAGGTTGCTTTCTTAGTTACAACACCGCTGTTGTATTTATGGGTTGTGAGCTTTGCAATAGCACTAGTCTTTGTGCCGCCGCAAACTGTACAGGTGTAGGTTTTAACACCGGCAGCCTTGCAAGTGGCAGCCTTAGTTACAACACCATTATTATAAGTGTGGGTTGTGAGCTTTGCTATAGCCTGAGTTCTTGTTGCTTTGTTACAGTAAATACAGTTAAAGGTCTTAACTCCCGCCGCTTTGCAGGTGGCTTTCTTGGTTACAACACCCGAATTGTCTTTATGAGCCTTAGCCAACGGGGTGTCATAATCTGTTGCATTTTTGCAGATTGTACACTCCTTGTGTCGGTAGCCCGCGATAAAGCAGTTGGTTTCCTTATCGGTTACCCATTGGTAATTATGTGTGCACTCTGTTTCAACAGCGCAGGTGAGGGTTACATATTCAGGAACGTAAACCAAATTATAAATCTTCTCCCTTATTCCGCCGTAGTAAGCCTCTGTTAAGCTAGGCATATCAAAGATATCATAAGGAATATATTCTAAGCTCTTAGGAAGGTTAAGCTTTGTGATGTTAGCGCAATCGTTAAGTGCGCCACCGGCGATAAGCCTTGTTCCCTCTTTTACGGTGAACTCGGTGCCGGTAAGCTGAGTGTCGTCCACCTTAATTAAGCAGTCGCCGATATAAAGCGCGCCGCCTACCCAGTTGGCAGAATTGTTATAAAGGGCAGTATCGGAAAAGGCATTGTATCCAATGTATTCTACAGTTTTGGGAATGGTAACCTTTGCAAGACGAGGGCTGCCAGAAAATGCGCCATACGAAATATCTGTTACGGTGTGACCGTTAACCTTTTCCGGAATTGTAGCGCTTGTCATTGAGGATTTTCCACCAACAACACCTGCAGTTTTATTGTTGCCTATATAATATTCGTATTCCAAGCCGCTGGTATTGGTATCCTTAATTATTTTGGCAGAGATTGTAGTTTTTGCGCCGTAGTAATAAACCTCTACGGTGTTTTTGCCACCCACGGTCCATTGGTTTTCGTAGCTTTGGTTAGAGAATGTGTAAAGCTTATTATATGCATCTGAATAGTTATCTGCATATTCCTTGCTACCATCCTTATAGGTGATTTCAAATATAACATTATTCAATGCCTCATAATCGTAATAGCAAAACCATTCTACTTCACTATCTGCGCCCTCAGGCCAGTGATATGTATAATAACCAAAGCTTCTGTTGTTTTGAACCATTGCTTTGTCGCCTACATAAACGGCTTTTATGCTTTTAACATTGTTGTCCACCAGATTAACATACAGCTTGGCTGTTGCGCCGAAGTAATCCAACTCAATGTAATTATCCCCACCTACGGTCCATTGGTTTTCGTAATTTTGGCCTGATGCCTCTTTAATGTCGCCGTATTCATCATAGGGAATCCTATCTGTTGAGTCGTCGTTATAGGTAACCTCTATAACTAAATCCTCAAGAACATAGGAGGTGTTATACTGAAAGTATCTGTTTTCGCCATCGGTGTTCCAATATCCATAGTCGATGTCATAGGCAATATATGCAAAGCCGCTGGATTGATATACGCTTATGCTCTTAACAGGGTTATCCACAATAGCCACATTTATATTGCCGGAAAGAGGCTCGTTTTCCGAATCCCAGCCGTAAATAATGGTTAAGAGGTTGTTATCTCCGCCCTTGACCCACTGATTAACATAGCTCTGATTATCACTGTAGCTTGCATAGCTTTTGTACAGGGGATTATCATAGGTGATGGTTTCCTCCGAGTCGTCGGAATAAATAAGGGTTATGCTGGCGTTTCTGAACGCCTTTTGGGGGTTGTAGTAAAAATAGCTTTCCCCTGCATCTCCGTCGTAGATTTCTTCTCCGTGAGCGGAGGTTTGATAGTAGTATTCAAAATCACAAGAAACCTCTATGCTTTCGGCATCAATACGGCTGACCTGAACATCATAGGTACCACCGTTGTTTTGATAGGTTGATGCATAAAGAGAGCATACCTCACCCTCTGTAAGCTGAGCTTCTATATAAAAGTTTAAATCACTATTCTCGTAGTCACCGTCGTCATTTTCAATGGGCTCATCCACACCTTCACGGGTAAGCTGAGCTTTTGGGTCTGTGCTGTCCTGCCGATTCATACTGTAAAAGGCATATTTGCCTGTGGCAGGGGCTGTAAAGGTGTATGTACCTTCGTTTTCAACCTGTTGGGGTGTGCCTGTTTCGATGGTGGCTTCTGGTGTGTCACCAGACTCGGTTGCCACCGCGGTAAAGCCCACCGTAAAGGCAGAAAACAGCATACATACCGAAAGAAGAATAGCCATTGTTCTTTTGAAAAGTTTCATAAATTTTCCTCCTTTTGTGTTTTGCGTACTTAAAGCTCGCCGAATTTTTAACGATGCTTTACAAATATATATTATCACACTCGATTTATTATTTCAAGATAATACTTTCGGTTGTGTTTGTTCTTTAATAACCAAAATTTGTATTTTTCTGCGTTTTCTTTACGAAAATTAAAAAGTGACTCATTTTATATTTCCCTGAGCCACTTTTTTAATGTTTGCTAAAAGTTTTATTCTTCCATTTCCCAGTTGTGCCAGATTGCCTGAACATCATCGTTATCTTCAAGCATTTCAATAAGCTTTTCCATATTCTTTATGGAATCGGGGTCGGTAAGCTTGGTTTCCACATTGGGTACATACTCCACCTCGGCGCTTACAAATTCGTAGCCCGCCGCCTCCAAAGCGTCACGCACAGCACCAAGCTCGTTGGGTTGGGTGGAGATGGTGAAAAGGTCGCCGTCTGCCTCGAAATCCTCAGCACCTGCTTCCAATGCTGCCTCCATAACAGTATCCTCATCCTTGCCCTCAGCTTCTATATTGATTATACCCTTGCGGTCGAACATAAACATAACCGAGCCTGTTTGACCCAAATTTCCGCCGAATTTATCAAAATAATGGCGCACATCACCTGCGGTGCGGTTGCGGTTGTCGGTGAGTGTTTCAACTATAACTGCAACTCCGTTGGGACCGTAGCCCTCGTAAACGATATCCTCGTAGTTATCGCCACCTGTTTCTCCTGCAGCTTTCTTAATAATTCTCTCAATATTATCGTTGGGCACATTGGCGGCCTTTGCCTTTGCAATAACATCCTTTAATTTTGAGTTTACGTTGGGATCGGGACCGCCCGCCTTAACAACTATTGCCAGCTCTCTGCCGATTTTGGTAAACACCTTAGCGCGCTGCTGGTCGGTCTTTTCCTTTTTTCTTTTAATTGTACTCCATTTGGAATGTCCTGACATTTTACTCAAACTCCTTAAAGCTTACCGCGTTTAATCTACACAAGAGTATACCATATTTCTCCGCCCTTTACAATGGTTTTTTTGTTTTTTATGCATTGTGCGCCAAGCCCGCATTGACATACATAAGAAAATTATGTATAATTATGAATAGCGTTTTTTCGAATTTTGCTTTATGAATGGTGAAAATATGAAAAAAAAGAAACGATATATAGACGATTTGTATACATCTCGCGGCTCAGGTCAGGGCTTCTACGGGGGCGACGGCACCTCCCATCGCCCTAAAAAGGATGTTATCATCCGCAAAAAGCACATTGTTATTGCGCTGCTTCTTGCTGTGTTTATAATTGTTGGCTCAGTTGCCGTTCTTGTTTACAACAACGAGCTTTCAAATCTCGACAACAAGGTTTTCAACCCCACAGATGCAGATGTGTTGCGCGCCGAAAAGGAAGAGGAAAAATCACAGTTAAGTGCCACATCTTCCTCAACAGAGCTTGCTCCTTGGTTTTCCATTGATGCCGACGGCATCTTATATTTCCATACCGAATATTTTGAGGGTACACATCTTGCCGTGCCAAAAAGATTCAATGGTGTGGTTGTGGAAAAGCTAGACGGAGAAAGCTTTTCAAAAAGCAACAGTAAAATCACCACTCTTACCGTACACGAGGGAGTTCAGTTTATAGGCGAATCGGCATTTTCTAAATTTTCCAAGCTTACCGAAGTAAACCTCCCCTCTACCTTAGTGCGGTGCGGTGCGGATAGCTTTTCAGGCACCCCTTGGTACAAAAGCTACAGCAAGGAATTTCTGATTGTGGGCAAGGGTGTCCTTATAAAATATAACGGCAACAGCGATGTTGTGGCAATACCCGAAAGCACTTGTGCAATAGATGGTGCCGTTTTTGAAGAAAGCGATGCCGAAACAATAATAATTCCAAACGCCACCACCTATATAGGCTCCCATGCCTTTAAGAACTGCAAGGCGGAAGATATAGTGTTTTCCAAAAATGTAGCTTATGTGGAAAGAGATGCTTTTCAGGGCTCGGTGTGGCTTGAAAACCGCCAAGAGGAATATGTAATTGAGGGCGCAGGGGTGCTGCTTAAGTGCAACACTAAGGACACAACCATTCGCGTGCCCGAAAATGTGAAAATGATAAGCAATTTTGAAACCGACCTGCCCGACGAGGATATCACCCTCATTATAGGAGCTGCTGTTTCAAAAATTTCTGATATAGAGGCCTTAGGTCGGGTGAAAGCCTTTAAGGTTGATGAAAGAAACCAAACCTTAAGCGCACAAAGCGGTGTGCTCTACAACGCTAGCGGTACTACCCTTTTCCGCTACCCTATATATAAGCAAGGCTCTGCCTTTTATCTGCCCGACGAGGTTCTTAAAATCGGCAATTATGCCTTTTCGGATACCACCCTTGAAAAGGTAGAAATGTACGACGGTATGCTAATAGTCAGCGACCACGCTTTTAAAAACTGCAAAAAGCTTAAGTCCATTGCAATACCCGATACCGTTACCTCTCTTGGTGTCTTTGCTTTTGAGGGTTGCGAAAGCCTAAAAACCGCCACCGTTTCGGAAAGCATAAAAAATCTGCCTCACGGCTTATTTAAGGATTGCGAAAAATTAAAATCCGCCACCATTTCGGAATACACCTCAAGCATTGCCCCCTTTAGCTTTAAGGGGTGTCAAGCTCTCCCATATTTCTATATAACCAAAAATATAAGTTACCTTAGCCCCGATGCCTTTGATTCGGTGAAATTCGCCATCGACAGTGATAATCCCCATTACGAGCTGAAAAACGGAAAACCGCAAAAAAAAGCGGCTACCGCCACTGTGGATAATTCAGCCCACACCAATAAGGTACCGTTTTCATAATTTAGATATTAGTTTTAGATTCAAGAATCTAGATACAATCTACAGAAAAGCACACTGCTTAAAACGGTGTGCTTTTTAAATTTCATATATATCGAGTACTCGAAGTATGGTACACAATGTTTATGTTATACTTATAGGGCAAAAACGCATACCTCAGCTTGTTGTCACACAGCTTTTTTCGTTGCGCTTTGCCCAACACATTACTTCAGAAAACAACCCAGCCGCTTTGCTGGGTTGTTTTCTATATTTCGCTGTATTTTTCAACAAATTGTTTAAGGGTTTCGCGGCAGCGGTCCTCCTCTAAAAGGTAGCTCATTCCGTGCTCTGCACCTCGAACTATAAGCAATTCCTTTGGTGACGCACAGGTGGCATAGTTGCGAAGTGTCATTTCGCAGGGGACGAAGCTGTCGTGGGTGCCGTGAATGAATAGTATGGGCTTTTGGCTAACCTGCAACGCCGTTTGGGTGTTGCCCTCTTTTAAATCAAAATTGCCAAACACACGGCAGAAGAAATTCACACAATCCACAATAAAGCCTGGGATATATCGGTTAATGCTTTTTGCGGTGATTTTTACTATATCATAACCGCTGGTAAAGCCGCAGTCAGCAATAATGCCCTTAACCTGAGGCGGTAAGGGCAGACCCGCCGCCATAAGCACGGTTGCCGCACCCATAGACATGCCGCTTAAAAATATCTCGGTGTCCTCACCCTGCTTTTTCAAAAGCTCGTTTATCCAATCTCGGCAATCGAACTTTTCGTGAACTCCGTAGGTGATGTATCTGCCCTCGCTTTTTCCGTGACTGCGCTGGTCGCAAAGTAAAACATTAAATCCTAAATCCAAATAAAAGGGCAAAGCAATGCCAAAATCACCCCGCCAGGCGGAATGGTAGCCGTGCATTAAAATTATTGTGCGTTTTGCACCCCTGTCTAAAAACTTGCCACAAAGCTTAAGTCCATCAAAGCTGGTAATTTCCATCGGCTGATATTCTAAAGTGTCCAGCCACCTCCCCGCCTCGCTGAATCGTTCGCGATAGGGGTATAATGGGTCGTTTGGAAGTATTACCTCGCGGGTGCGGTCGATATGCCTGCCCCTGATGCAAGCAACCCGAAAGCACACATAGCAAAGCAACACAAACAGCAATATGAGAGTGAGTATAACAAGCGCGAAAACCAAAAAATCACAACCTTCCCGTAGTGAAAGTATTCTTGACAGTTTTACATAAGATTAAACAAATTACCGCCGTATCCCGCCGCAATACCAAGTGCGGCAGAAATGAGTATAAGATAAATTGGGTGAAGCTTTTTTCTTTGCAAAAGCAGTGCCACCGCAAAAATTACCGCCGAGGAGATAAGTGTATACAAAACGGCGGGTGAAAAATCGAAGTTTTCGGGCAAAAACACCGTGAATGCCACATCAAGAACTGCCGCCGCAATAAGTCCCACAACGGCGGGGCGGAGTCCCGTCATACAGCCCGAAACAATTTTGTTGGTTTTAAATGCCTCGTACATTTTCGACACAATAAGTATTACAATAAAGGAGGGCAGCACCACACCTAAAGTGGCGCAAACCGAACCGAAAATCCCACCTGTTTCGGCACCAACATAGGTGGAAATATTCACCGCAAAGGGTCCGGGAGTAGATTCGCTTACTGCAATAAAATTAACAATGTTTTCCTCAGACATCCAGCCCTTTTGCAGCACCGCCTCTTGAATAAAGGGAAGCATCGCATAGCCACCGCCAAAGGTGAAAAGACCGATTTTGAAGAAGGTTAAAAACAATTCTAAATATATCATTTTTTAGCCCCCCTCAAGGTGACAAGGCTGTATATAAGCCCCGCTAAGGCTGAGCCTATTATTACATACAGCACGCTGATGTCCAAAAACTGCGCTACAACCGCTATACACAGAAAAGCCGCCGCCATTATAATATATGCAAAAGGGGATTTTTTGCAGGATTTGTACATAGAAATTAAGGCTTTCAGTAAAAGCGCCAGCACTCCCGCGCGAATGCCCATAAAGGCATACTGCACAGCCTTTATGCTCTGAAACTGCCTTAACACAAAGGAAATGCCGAATATAATAATAAAGGAAGGCAAAATTACACCTAAGGTAGAAAGCGCCGCCCCCAAAAATCCGCCGATACTGTTGCCTATAAAGGTTGCCATATTTATTGCAATAGGACCTGGGGTGGATTCGGAAATTGCAATAATATTAAGTATATCCTCGTCACCAATCCAGCCGTGCTTTTCGGTGATTTCCCTTTTTATTAAAGGAATCATAGCGTAGCCGCCGCCAAAGGTGAAAAGACCAATTTTAAAAAATGTAATAAAAAGGGTAAGCCTTTTTGATGCCATTTTCATACTTTACTCCTATAACCTGTTATTCTTATTATATGCCTCGTAAATTTCCCTTATGGAATCATAAACAACATCGCAATGGGGCATCAGATTATCCTGACGATGTTTATCCTTAACCCCTACACACCTTATACCCAGCCGCTTTGCGGTTTTGTGGGCATATGCCGCATCGTCGATAAGCACAGCCCTTTGGGGCAAACATCTGAGCTTTAGCAGTGCCGCCACGAATATGGGTCGGTGGAATTTGCCGCCCTTAACTCTTTGGGGGGTGAGGATGAATTTAAAATACTTCTCCAGTCCGTAGCGCCGCAAAGCAACTCTGGCAGGAGCTTCGGGAGTGGCAGTTATAAGGCACATTTTCACCCTGTTTTTCCGGAGCTGTTCCAAAAGCTCTTTAGCATAGGGAAATATCTCACATTCCTTTTCATAAAATTCCTTTAGCGAATCAATTTCGTCCAGCCTATAGGAAATTTCGGAGCCGTGGGTTTTGTTGATGTAATTTATAGCGCCCTTGCAGGATAATTTTTCTATTGCCTTTTTATCCTCTTCGGTAAGGTCAATTCTTTTTCCGGTGCGGTTAAAATAAATATCACAAAGGCGGTATTTAAGGGAAATCCAAAAGCCCATAGAATCAACAAGTGTTCCGTCTAAATCGAAAATTACACACTGCTTCACTACTTTCCCCTACCTTCTTTTATGATTTCACAATTATTTATTTTACCACTTATTTACTTAAAAGTAAACCACATATTATTTTAAATTGCAGGCTTGGGTGTTTGTTGGATAATTTCCATATTTATTGTGCCATAATTCTATTTTTTTATTTAGGGGTTATGCTATACTTAACATAGGTAAAGGAGTGACCTAAAATGAAAAAAGTAAAAATCGGAGTGTTCGGCGGCTATCGCGGTTCCAGTATGATAAACTACTGCGCAGCGGCAGAAAATGCAAAAATAGTTGCTATTTGCGACAAATACGAACCCTTGTTAGAAAGACAGAAAGAGGCTTTCCCCGACGAAGATATTACATATTACACCGACTTCGACGAATTTTTAAAGCACGATATGGACGCTGTAGTGCTTTCTAACTACGCAAACGAGCACGTTCCCTTCGCCCTTAAGTGCCTTAAGGCAGGCAAGCACGTGTACAGCGAGGTTTTACCTTGCCAGAATATGAAGGAAGCTGTAGAGCTTGTAGAGGCGGTTGAAGAATCCGGACTCGTTTATTCCTATGGCGAAAACTTCTGCTATATGCCGGCACCGTATGAAATGAAAAAGCTTTACGAAGCAGGCAAAATCGGTGAGTTTGAATACGGCGAATGTGAGTACATTCACAATCTTGAAAATGTATGGCACAGCATAACCTACGGAGAGAAAGACCACTGGAGAAACACTTGGCATGCAAACTTCTACTGCACCCATTCTATTGGTCCTATCATTCACGCCACAGGTCTTCGTCCCGTTAAGGTTACCGGCTTCGAGGGCGGAAAAATCGAAAGAAATCTTCGCGTAGGCGCCCTTTCAGGTCAGTATGGTATTGAAATGATAGAGTTAGAAAACGGCGGAATTATTAAAAGTATTCACGGCGGTTTGTATAAAAATTCACACTGGTATTGTATGTATGGCTCTAAGGGCAGAATGGAATCTGCAAGAGAGGATACAAAATGCAACCATGTTCACAAAATATATGTAAACGCCGATGCATATGAAGGCGAATATAAATTCCCCGAAGAAGTAGATAGCTACGACCCCATTACAGACAATGAAGAGATGTCTCAGCACTTTGGTCACGGCGGCGGCGACTTTTACTCTATGTACTATTTTGTAGAGCGTATTCTAGGCGATAAAACCGCTGATATCATAGATGTTTACGAGGCTCTTGATATGGGTCTTCCCGGTCTTTTTGCCTATCGTTCAGTGTTGGCAGGAGGAGTTCCTCAGGAAATCCCCAACCTCAGAAACAAGGAAGAGCGCGATAAGTGGAGAAACGACACCCTTTGTACCGACCCCAAAGTGGCGGGAGATATGCTTGTTCCCTGCTTCTCAAAGGGCAATCCTGAAATTCCCGACGAGATATACGATATTATGAGAGAAAAGTATCTTGCCGAATTTGAGCGTAACGATGGTTATGTAAATGCAGCCTTAACTCAAAGTTCTATGAAAAATGTAGAGACAAAAGGACAAAAAGATGATATACTTATGGAGAAGGATTCGTAATTTTCTTTACGCTTTCCAAAATCCAAAGTATGGAGATGTCCTATGAACAGCATTTGCCGATTCGTACCGTCGAGAAATTTCTCTGACAACATACACATCATCAACTATATATACGAAGCTGATCCCTTGATTTCTGCCGAGCCTGCAATCAGTGCAGTGTACAGAGTGCATTATGTCACCGAAGGGGAAGCAAGGGTGCGGCTTGGGAACAAGGAAGCCTTGGTGGAAAAGGGAGATATATTTATTCTGCTTCCCGGACTGGAGTTTACCATTCACGGCAACGACGGGTTCCGCTTCCTTTATATAAGTTGTATTGGCGCGCGAGCAAATTACGAAATAGAGCGGCTAAATATCAGTTCTTCAAACTTTGTTTTTAAAAATTTTCCAAAGCTTCGCGAGCTTTGGAAAGATGGGGTGAACACCAACAGCCAACTAGTTGATTTAGTGAGCGAAGGCATATTGCTTACCACATTTGCGGCAATCGGCAACCGTAATCTTCCCGAAAAGAATCACGAGGGCCGTTCCGCCTCTTTGATGAACGCCGTTCTTGTTAAAGAATATATCGACCGCAACTTTGCAGATCCCTTGCTGTCTTTAGACACTATCGGTTTAGAGTTTTCCTACAGCAAAAAATACATTTCCGCACTTTTTAAGCGGCATTTTAAAACAGGAATTGTAGAATATATAAAAACTCTCAGAATGAACCACGCTTGTTTTCTGCTTGAATCGGGATACACAAATATCACCGAAGTGGCGATGAAGGCGGGCTTTGAGGATGCCCTGTATTTTTCAAAAGTTTTTAAAGCCAAAATGGGCGTATCTCCAAAGCAATATTCAAAGTCTAGAAAATGACAGAAGGTAGTAAAGAAAAGAGTTTAAAATTATTAAGCGGAGTCAGCCTTGTTTGACGGGGCTGACTCTCGCAGTTTTATTAAGGAGGATAGTAATATGTATTACGGTTTAATTGCCATCTCGGTGATTTTATTCGGAATTTCATTTAAATTTAAGGATATTTATCAAAAAAAAGAAAAGGTTGCTAACGGGCTGAAATCCACCTTTCGGTACACCATCATTTCATCCATAGCGGCTTTGATTATTCTGCTGTTTATAAATGGCTTCAAGCTGGAATTTACTTGGTTTACCTTTATTATTGCCTTGCTTTCGGACTTAGATGTTCTGTGCTTCAGTTATTGCAGCTTCAAGGCACTGGAAAAAATTAACCTTTCTCTTTATTCCCTATATTCAATGCTGGGCGGAATGCTGTTGCCTTTTTTTCAGGGAATACTTTTTTACAATGAACCTCTGACCATTGCAAAAATACTTTGCGCTGTTTTAATAAGTGGTGCGCTTTTGTTGATGGTAAAAAATGGCAAGAGCAATGGCGGTGGCATATATTGCTGGGGTGTTTTCCTTTTCAATGGTATGCTGGCAATGCTAACAAAAATTTTCACCGCCTCGGATTTTGAAAAAACAAGCTCTGGAGGATTTGCTATATTAACCGTTATGTGCAGTATTGTAATCTCCTTCTTGGCGCTGAAAATATTTTTCAAATCAAAGGGGGAACCTACCGTTAAAACATCCCCCGGTCAAATTTTAGTGGCAGCGCTTGAGGGAGGCTCAAATAGAGTGGCAAACCTGTTACTGGTGATAGCTCTTGTTCACGTAGATGCATCGGTACAATACCCCATGGTAACCGGCGGAGTTGTGGTGGTATCAACACTCATCAGCTTTCTTGACGGAAACAAGCCAACTAAAAAGGAAATTTTGGCGGTATCGATTTCTCTTCTGGGACTATTGGCTTTGCTTTTACCTATATAATATTCAGATCCCAAGCCGCTTGTGGGGATATTTCCCTTAAATATGCACAGAATGAATACAGTATTTCTTAATAATTGATTAAAAATGTTAAAAATTAAACAATTTGTCAAAATTGTCTTGAAAAAGGGCTTGCAAACTAATATAATAATATTGTAAAAACCCAAAATAGTAATTTTTGGAAAAGGAGTATTTTAAATGACACAAAACAAAACCGTGCTAAAATGGCTCGATGAAATTAAAGAGCTTGTAACTCCCGACGAGGTTGTTTGGATTACAGGCGACGAGGCTCAGCTTGAAGAGCTCCGCCGCGAGGCAGTTTCCACCGGCGAAATGATTAAGCTCAACGAAGAGAAGCTTCCCGGCTGTTATTATCACAGAACCAACCCCAACGACGTTGCCCGTGTTGAAGACCGTACCTTCATTTGCACCACAGATAAAGAGGATGCAGGCCCCACCAACAACTGGTGCGACCCCAAGGAAATGTACGAAAAGCTTTATAACATCGCTCGCGGCAGCTACAAGGGCAGAACTATGTACATTGTTCCCTTCTCTATGGGACCTATCGGCTCTCCCCTTGCTAAAATCGGTATCGAAGTAACCGACTCTATCTATGTTGTTCTCAATATGCACATTATGACCCGCGTTGGCACTAAGGTGCTGGAGGTTTTGGGCGATTCTAACGACTGGGTTCGTTGCTTCCATGCAAAATGCGACATCGACCCCGAAAAGAGATACATCTGTCAGTTCCCTGAGGATAACACCATTATTTCGGTTAACTCAGGCTACGGCGGCAACGTGCTTCTCGGTAAAAAGTGCTTTGCTCTGCGTATTGCTTCTTACCAAGGCTGGAAAGAGGGCTGGATGGCTGAGCATATGCTTATCCTCGGCATCGAGAATCCTAAGGGTGAGGTTAAATACGTGGCAGCGGCATTCCCCTCTGCTTGCGGTAAAACCAACCTTGCTATGATGATTCCGCCTAAATATCTGCAGGATAAGGGCTATAAGGTTTGGACAGTTGGCGACGATATTGCCTGGATGCGAATCGGCAAGGATGGCAGACTCTATGCCATCAACCCCGAAAACGGCTTCTTCGGTGTTGCCCCCGGCACAAACGCTAAATCCAACTTCAACGCTCTTGCTTCTACCACTCGCGACACCATCTTCACCAACGTTTGTATCAATGATGATGACAACACCGTTTGGTGGGAGGGCTTAAATAAGGATCTTCCCCAGAATGCTACCGACTGGCTCGGCAACAAGTGGGATGCCTCTAAATTCGACAAGGCAGATAAATCCACCTATGCTGCCAACCCCAACTCCCGCTTTACCGCACCTGCAAAGAACTGCCCCTGTATTTCTGAGGAGTTCGATAAGGGCGAGGGTGTGCCGATTTCCGCAATCATCTTCGGCGGCAGACGTGCAAAGTGCGCTCCATTGGTTTACCAGTCTAAGGATTGGGTCAACGGTGTGTTCGTAGGCTCTGCTATGGCATCTGAAACCACCGCCGCTGCTGCAGGCGCAGTTGGTGTTGTTCGCCGCGACCCAATGGCTATGCTCCCCTTCTGTGGCTACCATATGGGCGACTACTTCAAGCATTGGCTGGATATGGGTGAAAAGCTTGGCGACAAGGCTCCCAAAATTTTCAATGTTAACTGGTTCCGTACCGACGACGAAGGCAACTTCATCTGGCCCGGCTTTGGTGATAACTGCCGCGTTCTCAACTGGATTGTTGACCGTTGCGAGGGCAAAGCAGATGCTAAGGAAACAGCAATCGGCTACGTTCCCAACGCAGAGGATATTGACCTTACCGACCTTGATTTCGATATCGAAACATTAAAATCTATTTTAGAGGTAGATAAAGAGGTTTGGAAAAAGGAAGCTGAGGAAATTGAAGAGCATTATAAGAAGTTCGGCACAAGGCTCCCCGCAGAGCTTCGCGAACAGCTGGAAAACCTCAAAAACAGCCTTAAATAAT
>JAZNRT010000061.1:0-20382 GCA_045590875.1 Acutalibacteraceae bacterium | reverse complement strand
CCGTTTCCTGTGTTTGCTTCTTCTTGGAAATTTTTCCAACCCCAGCCCCATTTTGATACACAGAAAAGCAGATATATAAGAGCACCGAGGGGTAAAATAACATTTGATACAGTAAAATCTTCAAGGTCCATAAGGTTTGAGCCGTTGCCAAAGGGTGTGATACCGGATAAAATGTTGAAGCCGAGTACACAGGGCATAGATAATATAATCATAGCAATTGCGTTTATAAAAGATGAACGCTTTCTGGACCAGCCGGTAAGATCGCTTACGCAGGCAATAATATTTTCAAACACCGCAATAACGGTGGACATAGCTGCAAAAGCCATAAATATAAAGAACAGAGTGCCCCAAACTCTACCACCCGCCATATTGCTGAAAATAACAGGGAGAGTTTCAAAAATAAGGCTTGGTCCCGCAGCTGCATCTACGCCGTATGCTGAGCAAGCGGGGAAGATGATAAGACCTGCAGTAAAGGCAACAAAGGTATCAAGCGCTGCAATTCTTATGGATTCACCTGGAAGAGAATACTCTTTGCCAATGTAGCTGCCGAAAATCGCCATTGAACCTATACCGATGCTTAAAGTAAAGAATGCTTGATTCATAGCCGCAACAAGAACAGTGCCAAGGCCGTGTTGTTCAATTTTGCTTATATCCGGAACAAGGTAGAATTTAAGACCATCAGATGCACCTTCAATAGTAACACTGTTTACAGCAAGAATTACTATGAGTACAAGAAGTGCCAGCATCATTACTTTTGTTATTCTTTCCACACCGTTTTTAAGACCTATTGAGCATATGGCGAAGCCTAACACAATAACTGCCACGGTCCATATAATCATTACTGCGGGTTGAGAGGTCATTTCATTAAAAACAATCTTAACGCTTTGAGCGTTGACGTCAGAAAGTTTTCCACCTGCGGTTAACACGAAATAATGAAGCATCCACCCGGTAACCGCAGTATAAAACATCATAAGCAAATAATTTCCTACAAGAGCTGAAATTCCGTGAAAATGCCATTTTTGACCCGGGCTTTCCAATTCTTTAAAAGAAAGTGCAACACTTTTTCTGCTAGCTCTTCCCACCGCAAATTCTGCTGTCATAAGCGGCAGACCCATTGCAACCAAGAAAAATAGATATATCAACACAAATATGGCACCGCCGTATTGACCGGTAATATATGGGAACTTCCATACATTTCCAATTCCTATGGCGCAGCCTGCAGATAAAAGTATAAATCCAAGGCGAGAGCCGAGTTTTTCTCTTTCCATTTTTTCTCCTCTTTTCTATATATTTAATATTCTTCTAAAGGCTTCAACCCCATATAGCAATGAATCTTCGTCAAAATCGAAGCTGCTATTGTGCAGAGGCTTTCCGCCCTTACCACCATCAATACCGAGAAAGAAGAACAATCCGGGTATTTCTGACTGATATTCTGCAAAATCCTCTGATGCCATAACCGGCTCCACCAAAACAGTGTCCTCCATAGAATCAAGAAAGGTGTAGAATTCTTCCACCAATTTTCGGGGGTTATTAACACAAGGATAATGTGCGTTTTCATTTATTTGGAAGGTAGCACCTGTTGCTAAATGAAGCCCTTCGGCAACCGATTTAATACGCTTTGTAAGGCTATCAAATAATTCGCTGTTAAATACCCGCAACGTACCGCGTATATTCACGCTGTCGGCAATAACATTGTGGGCAGTACCTCCTTTAATTTGGCCAAGGGTGAGCAAAGCATCCTGATGAGGGTCAACATTTCTTGTAATAACGGTTTGTAGCATATTTATGAGCTCGGCCGATGCCACAATAGCATCAATTCCAAGCTGAGGCGTAGAAGCGTGAGTGCTCTTGCCTTTAACATTTATTTCGAAATCGCTGCTTTGTGCCATAAGGTAATCCCAACGAATACCAATTTTACCTTTTGGGACACTGGGCCAAAGGTGAAGCCCATATATAATATCAATATCGGGCGACTGCAGTGCTCCTTCTTCAATCATTCTGCGGGCACCTGCATAGCCTTCTTCACCCGGCTGAAAAAGCAAAACAACATTACATTTAAGCTTGTTGCGGTTAGCTGCAATCAGCTTTGCAAGACCTAACAGTATTGCCATATGTCCGTCGTGTCCGCAGCCGTGCATTTTGCCCTGATTTTTAGAGCGGTATGAGGCAGAAGATACCTCGGTAGCGTTTAGGGCATCCATATCAGCGCGAAAGCCAATGGTTTTTGTGGCACCTTCTGCGTAAAACACAGCCTTAACACCTGTTGAAGCAATTTTTCGCATACTGTCCGGCTCACACTCTGCAAGTTTTTCTATAACATATGCTTGCGTTTCAAATAAATCAAAGCCTATTTCGGGAATCATATGAAGCTGCTGCCGCATTTCTATAACTTCTTCCCGAAGAGCTATCACGTCGTTTCCTATTTCCATATTTTCCCCTCAAAATTCAAAGTTTATTATATTATATCAGCAGAGAAATTAAAGGTCAACCATTCAATAAGCTGATGAATTAAATAATTTAAAGGAATTTTTGTAGTTTTCAATAATTCCCTCCCGTTGCAATTTGCTTATTTCTACAGATAAACCGCTGCGGTCAACACCAAGGTAATCCGCAAGCGCCTGACGATCAAAAGGTATTATAAAACTACCATTTCCCGACTTCTTTGCCTCAGACATTAAGTATGTCATAAGCTTGTCACGGGTGGTGCGTTTTGAAATAATAGAAAGCTTTTGATGAAAAGCGATATTTTTGGCGGCAATAACCTGCATTAAATTATATATAAGCTGGCTGTGAAATCCGCACGCATTACAGCAGGGGTTTGTTATACGTCGGCAGTCAATAAATAACACATCGGTTTCCTCGTTGGCAATAACATCTATAGGCAGGGAATCAGTGCCTGCACAGGCAAAGCTTTCGCCAAATAATTGTGACGGTAACACGGTTGAAATTATACTTCTGTTGCCAAAATAATCGGTTTGCTCTATCTGAAGGCTACCTTTAAGCACTATACCAACATTTTTAGAAGGCTCACCCTCCTTCAATACCATCTCTTTTTTGTTATAGGTATTAACCCTTGCACCAAGGCACCCCAACATTGCAACCAGATTTTCATCACCTATTTCCTTAAACAAAGGACATTTTCTCGAGGTGCTAAAATATTTTTCCATAAAATCCTCCGTTTGTTGAAAATTCAACAGAACTTTTTTATTTATTATACTAAAATATAATCACAACATCAAGGAGGAAAAACACGGTGAAAAGAAAAATTATTAAAATTGATGCAAATAAATGTAATGGTTGCGGAGCATGTGCTGCCGCTTGTCACGAAGGCGCCATTGAAATGATAAAGGGCAAAGCGGTGTTGACACGTGAGGATTATTGCGACGGCTTGGGTGATTGTTTACCTGCCTGCCCTGTGGATGCAATATCCTTTGAAGAAAGAGAAGCCCCCGCTTATAACGAGGCTGCTGTACTTGAGGCAAAGCAGAAAAAAGCTCATACAAAATTGCCTTGTGGCTGTCCGGGAACAAATTCCAAGGTAATAAAAAGGGCAGAGCCAAGTGAGATAGGTTCAGAAGCCCGCGCCGAAAGCAAGCTTTCTCAATGGCCGGTACAGATTAAGCTTGTTCCCGTTAACGCACCTTATTTTGATGGTGCAAATCTTCTTATTGCGGCAGACTGCTCAGCCTATGCTTATGGAAACTTCCACAATGAGTTTATAAGGAAGCATATAACCTTGATTGGTTGTCCTAAGCTAGACGAGGGAGATTACGCCGAAAAATTAACCTCAATAATTGCTAATAATAACATAAAAAGTGTTACAGTTACACGTATGGAGGTACCTTGCTGTAAAGGTATAGAGAACGCTGTAAAAACGGCGCTTTTAAATAGCGGAAAGTTTATTCCTTGGCGAGTGGTTACTATTTCTACAGACGGCAGAATTTTAGATTAACGAAATTAAAACACAGCACCTTATAAAGGTGCTGTGTTTTATACTATACGGATTTTGGAAAAATGAAAAGATATTATAAATAATTATTGAAATTTGTATTTAGATGGAGTTACGCCTGTATGCTCTTTAAAAACACGGTGAAATTGCGAAACGGAGCCAAAGCCACATTCCATACTAACCTCCAGTACCGATAAATCGGTTTCCTCAAGCAGACGCTTGGCGTAGGAAATTTTAAGGTTATTTAAGTAGGTTTTAAAATTGCACCCGATTTCGGAATGGAATAGGTGTGAAAAATATGAGGGGGTAAGGGAAACTGCTTTAGCAACATCATTTAGTTTTATTTGTGCCGAGGGGTTTTGATGCAGCACAGCAATAGCATTTCTGATGGGAGAGGAAAGATTTTCGCCGTGAGTGGAGGTTTCCATAGCCTCTGCCGCAATGTCAAGTAGCACGCACCCCAATAAGTATTTGAGATAATCTTTAAAATACGGCTTCTTTTCTTGAAATTTTACATACAATTCATTTATTCTTTGAATGGTGTAGATATTAACATCATTGATTATTCTGGCACCGCCTGAGAATAAACGAAGCTGTGAGGCATTTAGAAGCTTTTCCGAAAAAGATATAATCACAGAGCTTGATTCTCTATCAGGTATCGTTTCAATACGGTGGAAATCCTGAGGGGTGAGGAAGTATAAGCAGTTGCCTGAAATTTCGTATTCACTACCGTTCAGGATGCATTTGCCGCGACAGTTCATATAGAGTATTATCTCATAATAACTATGCCAATGGCTTTGGTAGGAGGTGTCTCTCACCTTTCTGCGAATATGTATATCCTCGCCCTCTAAAAGGTCGTGTTGGAATTTTAATATTTCTTTCATAATATCACCAAATGTAATAATACTGCATTATCTAAAAAAATGCAATATTTTTTATAAAAAATAATAAGAAATGCTAATATAAGTATAATATAATAAGCTTAGAAACGGAGGTTTTCATTATGAAAGAAATCAACGAATTTTTATATGGAAGCGTTTTAAAGGTAACAAGAAGAGATACCCCCGAAACTATTGAAAAATGTTTAACGGATATGAAAAAGGCGGGTCAGGATACGGTAGTTATATGGCCCGCAGTATATTGGTGGGAAGAAAAGAATGAAAACTATCCCTTTAACACAGGTCTTAAAATACTTGAACTTGCCCATAAGCATGATATGAAAATAATTATGGAGCTTGCCGGTCAGTTAAGCGTGTTTGAATACATTCCCGACTTTATGATGAAGGAAGAGTATTATGCAATAGACAAATCAGGAAATATAGAGGAAGGTCAGCCAAGCTTCGGTTTCCTTAACTATTTCAACCCCGAAGTGAATGAGCTTATCTGTAATCATCTCAAAAATGCCGCAAAGGCATATAAGGTTGCCCCTGCACTTATCGGCTACGATGTTTTTAACGAAACTATGTTCCGCTCATTCGATAAATATACTATAGAAGAATTCAGATGCTGGCTTCAGGAAAAGTACGGCACTATAGAAAAATTAAATGAAGTTTGGGAGCGTACATACAGTGATTGGTCACAGGTAAAATACGAAAGCTGGATGTGGATGAGCGTTATGCCCAGAGCCGACCACGCGGCATTCAAAAAGGCTTCAATTACCCGTTTTATGAAGAATTGGTGCTCGGCTGTAAGAAGTGTGGATACTGAACATTTCCTGATAGCGGATAATATTCATTCTCAGGTTTCCCGTTGCGGAAGCTACGACCGCCCGCAGGATGATTTCAGCCTATTGGATGTTGCCGACGAAATTGGTATGTCTTTTTATCCAAAGCAACCCCACGGCTGTATGCTACCGCCTGAGCGCTGGCAGATTTTTGACGGATTTTTTGCGGCATCTAAAAGAAAGGGCTTTTTGATTTCAGAAATGCAGACCCATATACAGGCTATGTTCAACCCCACCACAGCTGTTCGCTCTTATGAATTAAAGCAGTGGTGTATGGAGGCTGCGGCTGCAGGCGCCAAGGGTATAGTTTATTGGATGTGGCGTCAGTTTGACAAAGGACTTCAAACCTTGGGGCGCGGTCTTGTGGACCATAAAGGCAGGTCTACCGAAAGGCTTGTAGCCGCTACCGAAATCCGCGAAGCCTTAAAATACGGTATAATGGAGCCTGTTAAATCCAATATCGGTGTGGTTTATGATCCGCTTTGTGAGGATTTGCAGCGCACCTACACCGCCGCCTACGGAGTAGAGGATGATATATATTTAAGCTCAATTTTCGGTGCATACAAGGCGTTTTACGACAACAACGTTAGATGCGATGTAATTACACTTAATGAAATTGAAAATTATCCTATGGTAGTGCTTGCAAATCATATAGCAATTAGTGAAGCGGATGCCGAAAAGTTGAAAAGCTATATAAGGAACGGTGGCAAGGTGCTTACAGCAGGTAAGCTTGCCGCAGTGGACGAAACCTCTCAGGTGTATTACGACCAACCCGGTACAGGGCTTATGGGGGTGTTTGGCTACGAATGGTTTGATACCGATTATGAGAATTTAGAAATAGCTCTGAACAACGGCAAAAAAATCGAGGGCTACTACACCCGCGAGATTACTGAATGTACAGGTGTAGTCGAAGGGGTATTTTATAACGGAGAAGCCGCTGTTGTACATAACAAATACGGCAAGGGTGAAACTATTGCGGTTAACTCAGATATTTTCTACGGCTATACCAAGTGCGGCAGTCTAACTATCAAAAATTTTGCCGCCGATATCGCCCAAAGGTTTTCACTTAGCCAAATCAAAGCCGACGGCAACCTTAATTTAAGGCTTGCAAAAAATGATAAAGGGCTGTTTGTATTTGCCTTTAATTATTCTAATAAAACGGAAAGCGCCCATATAACAGAGATTTTAGGGGCACCTGTTGATATCACAATAACTGCCGCACCTCAAGAGGCGGTATTGGAGGTAGTTAAATGAAAAGACCTTTAAAGCAAATGCCCACAAGGGTTTGGCGTACATATCGCGGCGGAAAACTCCTAGAGCAGTTTTTAGGATATGAAAATCCAAAAGACAGCGACTATCCCGAAGATTGGGTGTCCTCATTTTTAGAAGCGAAAAACCCTAAATATGTGGAAAACGAGGGCATTTCGAAAATTGAGGGAGGTGCACTAATAACCGATGTGTCGGATAGTACCGACTTTGGCAAGGGAAGGGACGAGCCTTCGCTTTTAACTAAGCTTCTAGATGCAGGTGAGCGGCTTGGTATTCAGGTGCACCCCACCGATGATTATTCAAAGCTGCATTTTGGCACTCCCTATGGCAAAACCGAATGTTGGCATATTTTGGATAAGAGGTCGGAAAAAGCCTGCATATATCTTGGCTTTAAGCCCCATGTAACAAAGGAGCTTTGGCGCGAGCTTTTTGAAAAACAGGATATTGAAGGAATGCTGGATTGTCTTCACAAATTCACTCCCGAAATAGGTGATACGGTATTGGTTCGCTGCGGTATGCCCCACGCAATAGGTGCAGATTTATTCTTGTTAGAAATACAGCAGCCTTGCGACTATACTATGCGGGTGGAAACTACCACAGCATATGGTGAAAAGCTTACCGAAATGCAGATACATTACGGCTTAGGGTATGAGAAAATGCTTGATTGCTTTGATTACAGCGGAAAGTCCTTTGAGGAAACAAAAGCTTTTTGCTTTTTAAAGAATAGCGGCGAAAAAACACCGGATTTCACACGGCAATCCTTAGTAACTTATAATGATACACCATTTTTCGCCCTTGAAAAAATAGTGGCAACCGACTACACTTTAAAGCTTGATAGCTTTGTGTCGGTTGTTGTAACCGAAGGTAAAGGCAGTATTGAGTATAAAGGCGGCGAGACTTCTGCAAAAGCAGGAGATAAGTTTTTTATTCCTGCGGGACTCTCCGAAATACGCCTGAAAAATATAGCTGCGTTGATTTGTTATCCCCCTGAGAAAGGAGAATAATTAAGTGATAACCTCAAGAAACGAACTATTGAATGCTGCTGAAAAGCTGTATGTTTCACTTTTTGAAACCGTTGCTCGCAGATATGAAAACCGAGAACAGTTCACTGTATCTGATATGGTGGGCTATGAGGTAACTGCAATAGAGGAGCTTTTCCGCCCGCTCTGGGGCATAGCGGCGCTTATTAAAGAAAGAGATTTAAAATTCTCTGTAAACGGCAAGGAAACACGGGCTGTTGATTTTATAAACAAGGTTATTTATGAAGGTACAGCAGAGGATAGTGAACGTAGATTCGACCGAAATATTACCGATTACAACCGAATTAACTTTGCAAATCAGGCGGTAACTGAGATTGCCGCATACCTTGTAACGGTGTATTTTGCAAAGGAGGAGCTTTGGGATGTGCTTCCTAAATTTGAGCAGGATAGTATTGCCAAGTGGATATATAAATGGTCGCTTATTGCAATTAACGACTCCTGGCCGAATAACCACTATTGGTATCCCGTATTTTGTATCGAGCTGTTAAGAAGATTGGGCTATGAATGTAAAGAGGCAGATAAACCCTTAAAAGCGGCTTACGACGAACTTGAGAAGCTATATATCGGCAATGGCTGGTATTACGACGGTGAGCTTGGCAGATTCGATTATTACGAAGCTTGGGCTCATCAGACCTATACACTTTTATGGATACTTATTGCCGATAAATCAGCCCCCGATTATAAAGAAAGGGCAGAGAGGTATAAAAAACGCAGTGAGGAGTTTATAAACTTTTATATAAACTTTTTCGATTCCAACGGCGGTATGGCGGCCTTCGGCAGGTCGTTAAGCTATCGCTTTGCGGCGGTAAGCAATTTTGGCTTTGCGGCGAAATGTGGCTGTAATATAGATTTGGGTCTTGCCAAAAATATAATACTCAAAAACATCAGCTATTTCTTAGAGCAAAGCATACCCGCACGCGACGGAATATTGCACTGTGGCTACCTTTATGAATCCCCCTGCTTTGCAGAGTGCTACGCATCCGACGGCGCGAGCGCCTGCTATACCGAGGGCTTTATGTGCCTTCTTTGTGATGAAACACATCCGCTTTGGAATGCCGACACGGTGCCAATGCCTATAGAAAAGGACGACTACTTAGTTAAATGTCCTAACGAAAAAATAGGCATTGTTTTAAAAGGTGAAAATGATTTTGGCGGCGTGACCCTTTATAATAATTCAATGCATTATTATCAAGACGATTTCTTCGGTCATACCTTCAACGATATGAGTGGATACTACGGAAAATTCTGCTATAATTCACGGGCAGGCTTTGCCATTTCCACAAGGGACAATACCGCCACCGATAATATGATTTCCTTAGTAACTCCCAACGGAAGAATGGCATCTGAACGCAGCGAAATTATAACCCTCAGCACAAGTGAACAACTGCTGGTTTCCCGTCATCTTCCCTTTGCCAACGATAAGGAAACGGTGATTACATCATACGTTGTTCCACTATCCGGCGGCTGGCATGTAAGGGTGCATAAGGTTAAGCTTTCGCAACCGTATATAATAAAAGAGGGCGGCTTTGCCGTTGGCACAAACGATGATGATTATATAGCATACGGTAATACCGTTTCTAAAGGCAAAAAGCTCAGCAAAATAGAAGCCTTATTTGGCGGCGAGATTTCATATACACCCAGTGCCGTTCATCCGGGTATGCATCTACTTAATCCTCAAGCGGTATACCCCTCGTATAAAACACAGGTGTTAGAAATCGGTGAATATGTAATAGGCTGTAAGGTTTTATATACTTCAACAGGAAAAGTCGGAGAAACACCTGATGTTATAATCAACAACCAAAGGGTAACCGTAAAGCAAAAGGATTACATATTATCATTCAGTTTGGAGGAATAGTATTATGGCAAAAATCGGTCTTATTCAGGTAGAGTTTATAGAGGAAGGACAAACCACAGAAGAGCGTTTTAAAATGCTATATAATCTTGCAGAGTGTACACTTAAAGAGGGTGCAGACCTTGTGTTTATGCCCGAAGCCTTCCAATATCTCAGCTGTCGCGAAATTATATATACACCCGAAAAGCTGGATGAGGTTTCGGGAAAATGGAAGCAACGCTTAAGTGAGCTTGCAAAAAAGTACAAAGCCTATGTTGTGCCTTGGGATTATTACCATAAGGATGGTAAGGTTTACAATAGCTCCTATATTCTCGACCGCGAGGGCAATGAAATAGGTCGCTATTGCAAATGCAATCTCACCCACAACGAATTAGAGATAAAGGGCCTTGAAAGAGGAAAAGAGTACCCCGTTTTTGATTTGGATATTGGCAGAGTTGCCATAATGATTTGCTTCGACAATTATTTTCCTGAGGTTGCCGCAGCATACGGCTGTCAAGATGTGGATTTGTTGTTGTATCCACTTTACGGAGATACTTTAAAGCCTCAGTGGGAGCACAAAATGCGTGCCCGTGCAATCGACCATTCAATGTATGTGGCTTCTTGCCAGCTGGATAAAAAATTCGATATAGCTTACACAGGGATTGTGGATAAGTACGGTGAAGTGGTTGCAAAAATTGAAAAAAGCAACAGCTACAAGGTGGTAGAGGTTGACCTTAAACACCGTGTGCATACCCACACCGGCGGAAGAGCAGAGTATCAAGAGGACATTCATAATTACCTCCACCGCTGCAGAAACTATGAATCATATAAAGCGGTGGTAAGAGAGGGTACACCTTCAAAGGATTGGGAAGAAATATTCCTTGGAAAGGTGCCCAATCAATAAAAAATCCCATATAATAAAAATCGGATATTAACCCTAGCATTGAGGGTTGATATCCGGTTTTTGTACTATAGCAAAACACAAGATTAGTGCAAGCCTAGTATTTATATTTACAAATGAACATATTTATGGTATAATGTTTAATATACGGTTTATTGATAAAATTTAGGACTAATAGGAAGGAGATAGCCTTATGGAAATACAGTTACAAGAGCTTATTGACCAAATTAAAAAGGATGGAGTAGAGGCAGCAGAAGCTGAGGCCAACTCCATACTTAACTCTGCCAAGCAGGAAGCCGAAAAAATAATTTCAGAGGCAGAAGCTCAGGCAGATAAAATTTTGCTTAACGCTAAAAACGAGAATGACAGAATGGTAAAATCCAGCGAGGATGCTATCTGTCAAGCGGGAAGAAATGTGCTTATTTCTTTTAGAGAAAGCGTTACAAGAGAGCTTAAGGCCATCGTGGGTGAGAATGTAACAGCGGTGTATTCATCAGATGCTTTTGCACAGCTTATCATAAGTGTCGTGAACGGCTGGGCGGACAAACCGGAGTCTGAGGATGTATCTGTGATTTTAAACAGTAAAGATTTAACCTTGCTCCAAAAAACCCTGATGGGTGCATTTAAAGATAGAATGCTTAAAGGGGTAACCCTCAAAGCAAATGATAATTTCGACGGAGGCTTCCGTATTGCCTTAAATGATGGCGAGGTTTATTACGATTACTCAACTGAGGCTGTTGTAGATATGTTGGCAAACTACCTTAGCCCTAAAGTTACAGCGCTTTTGAAAGAGGCAGAATAGTTATGGCTGAGTATTATTTTATTTCGCAGTTACCGTCGTTGGACGGTATTAGCGATAATATGGAGCCGCCTATTACAGAGGAACGATTTCTGGAGCTATGTCAACGGTATCTGGGTAAAAAGGCACAAAAAGAAATAAACCAACTAACGCTTGTACCGCCTAAGAACCCTGAAAAATCAAGCTCTACTTTGATTGAAGCTTGGAATGAGGGCGAAAGAAATTTAAGGTTTGCTCTGGGCAAAGCTCGTGGAGAAAAAATGAAAAAAACCTTTGATACGGAAAACAAATATTTATCTACCGAGCTTTTGAGAGTGGCGCGTACAGCAGTGGAGATGGAAAGCCCTTTAGAAGCAGAAAATTTCCTTAACCTTTACCGTTTGGAATTTTTAGAAACGCTTAGACCGATGGATAACTTTTCGGAGGCTTTTGTGTTTTATTATGGGCTTAAATTAAAGTTGATTTTGCGCTCAAGGCAATTTAATGCGGATATAGGAGAAGCCGCATATAGAAATATTTACAATTCTATTATGAATGGAGATAGGCTGGAGGTTATACAATGACCGTAAACAAAGGAAAGGTTGTAAGCATTAACGGAAACTTAGTGTCTGTAGAATTTGAGGGCAATGTTTCAATGAATGAAATATGTTTTGTTAAATTAGAAGATACAGCGCTAAAAAGTGAGGTTATCCGAATTCGCGGAAACATCGCACAGATACAGGTTTACGAAATGACAGGCGGAATAAAATGCGGAGATGAAGTAGAGTTTACCGGCGATATGCTATCTGCTCAGCTGGGACCCGGCTTGCTTGGTCAGATATATGACGGGCTTCAAAACCCACTCCCCGTATTAGCGGAGCAGGCAGGTTGGTTTTTAGAGCGCGGGGTTTATGCGGAAGGTCTGGATGCCGAGAAAAAGTGGGAGTTCACACCCACCGCTCAAATCGGCGACACCTTGCGTGCAGGTGAATATATCGGCACGGTTCCGGAAGGACCCTTTACCCATAAAATTTTTGTTCCTTTTTATCTGTTGGGAAATTACACTTTAAAATCAATTGCTGAAAAGGGCGAATATACCGTAAAAGAAACCATTGCAGTTATAACAGACGAACGTGGACGGGATATCCCTATCTCTATGTCCTTTAATTGGCCCGTTAAGCGTGGGGTAAAATGCTATAGCGAAAGGTTAGCTCCGGTTGAAACTATGGAAACAAAGGTGCGCCTTATTGACTCCTTCTTTCCGGTAGCAAAGGGCGGAACCTACTGTACACCGGGTCCCTTTGGTGCGGGTAAAACAGTTTTACAGCACACCACCTCAAAGTATGCCGATGTGGATATAGTAATTATTGCCGCTTGCGGTGAGCGTGCAGGTGAGGTTGTGGAAACTATAACCGAATTCCCCGAACTTACCGACCCAAAAACAGGCCGTTCTCTTATGGAACGCACCATTATTATTTGTAACACCTCATCAATGCCGGTTGCCGCCCGTGAAGCATCGGTTTACACTTCGGTTACCCTTGCTGAGTATTACCGCCAAATGGGACTTAACGTTTTGCTTTTGGCAGATTCAACATCACGTTGGGCACAAGCATTAAGAGAAATGTCGGGCAGACTCGAAGAGATTCCCGGTGAAGAAGCTTTCCCTGCATATTTAGAATCTTATATTGCGGCTTTTTACGAAAGAGCAGGTTATGTCCGCTTGCCTGACGGAAGTACAGGTTCTGTCACCATTGGCGGTACTGTTTCCCCTGCAGGCGGAAACTTTGAAGAACCTGTAACACAGGCAACCTTAAAGGTGGTAGGCGCTTTTCACGGACTTTCTCGCGAACGCTCAGATGCAAGAAAATATCCTGCAATTGACCCCCTTATTTCTTGGTCTAAATATAAAAGTGTTATAGACCCTCGAAAATCTCAATATTGCAAAAACATTCTTCATTATGGCGATGAAATAGACTCGATGATGAAGGTTGTTGGTGAGGAAGGTATAAGCCTTTCCGACTATATAGCATATTTAAAAGAAGAAATGCTGGATGCGGTTTATTTGCAGCAAAATTCTTTTGATTTAATTGAGGCAAATTGCGGTACTTTACGCCAACGTTATGTTACCGACAAGCTGATATATGTTTTGGGCAGTGAATACGCATTAAATAACAAGGATGAAGCTCGTAGTTTCTTTAACCGTATGCGTCAGAAGTTTATCGATTGGAACTATACCGAATTTGAAAGCGAAGCCTTTAATAAGGCTGAAAATGAAATCGACATAATGTACCAAGATGGTAAAGGAAAAATAAGCCGCGAGGCAGAGCTTTTATTGAAGGACGGTGAGTGAAAATGAATAAAGTGTTTAACCGAATTGAATCTATCACCGGAAACGTAATAACCGTAAGGGCTAAGGATGTTAGATATAATGAATTGGCACAAATAAACACACGCTTTGGCAAATCCCTTGCAGAGGTTAACAAAATTGAGGGGGATATCGTTTCACTGCAGGTATTTGCAGGTGGGCAGGGCGTATCTACAGGTGATGAGGTACGGTTTTTAGGCCGTGAAATGCGGGTGTCCTTTAGTGAAGATTTACTAGGCCGTATATTCAACGGTTCAGGCGAACCGAGAGATAAAGGGCCTGCACTTACCGAAAATATGAAACCCATCGGTGGACCGTCTGTTAATCCAACCAAGCGTATTCTTGCCAACCGAATGATGAGAACCAATATCCCTATGATAGATATGTTTAACACACTAGTTGTTTCACAGAAGCTGCCGATTTTCTCGATTTCGGGTGAGCCGTATAATCAACTACTTGCCCGTATTGCAATGCAAGCGGAAGCAGATGTAATAGTGCTTGGCGGTATGGGACTTAAATACGACGACTTCCTTTATTTTAAGGATGAGCTTTCAAAGGGCGGAGCTTTAAGCAAAACAGTTATGTTTATTCACACAGCCTCCGACCCAACTGTTGAATGTATGATGATTCCCGATATGACTCTGGCTGTGGCAGAGCAGTTTGCTTTGCAAAACAAGGATGTGTTGGTGCTGCTAACCGATATGACCAACTTTGCCGATGCTATGAAGGAAATTGCTATTACTCAAGAGCAAGTGCCATCTAACCGAGGCTATCCGGGTGACCTTTATTCTCAGCTTGCCGCCCGTTACGAAAAGGCTGTAGACTTTGCCGATTCCGGCTCGGTTACGATTTTGGCAGTTACCACAATGCCGGGTGACGATGTAACCCATCCTGTTCCCGATAATACAGGTTATATCACAGAGGGGCAGTATTATCTAAAGGGCGGTCGCATTGAGCCTTTTGGCTCGCTTTCCCGACTTAAACAAAATGTTAACGGCAAGACCCGCAAGGACCACAGAGCGCTTATGGACGCTATGATTCGTATGTATTCTTCCTATAAGGATACCCTAGAAAAGAAAAATATGGGCTTTGCAATGAGCCGTTGGGATGAAAAATTGCTTAAATACGGTGAGCTTTTTGAAAAAAGACTTATGGATTTATCGGTTAATTTATCACTTGAAGAATCCCTTGATTTGGGATGGGAAATTTTAGCCGAATGCTTCCAAAAAGATGAAACCGGAATAAAGTCAGATCTTACTGATGAATTTTGGCCTGAAAAGTAAGGAGGACTGTAATTTTGGCAAAAATCAAACTAACTAAAAACGAGTTAAAGGTGCAAAAAGATGCTCTGAAAATGTACCGAAGATATTTGCCTACTCTAACGCTTAAAAAGCAACAGCTTCAGGCGGAAATCCGCACTATTGATGCCAAGGCTAAAGCAGTAAGAAAAGAAAGAGAAGACCTGGAAAAAGGCTTTAACTCGTGGATTGCTGTCTTTAGCGAAAAGAATGTTTTCCCAAAAGGAATAATCACAGTAAGCAACATTCGCAAAGGTGAGGGAAATATCGCAGGTGTCGCAATTCCTACCTTCCAAGGAGCAGATTTTTCCAGAGGTGAGTATGATTTATACGAAACTCCCCTTTGGGTGGGCATTGCCGCAAATCATATGGAAAAGGCAATGTCGTTGGATTTAGAGGCAGAAGTGTTAGATGAGCAGGTCAGACTGTTAGAAGCGGAGCTACTTGCAACCTCTCAAAGAGTCAATTTGTTCGAAAAGGTTAAAATTCCCGAAACAGAGGAAAATATAAAAAAAATATCTATTTATATGGCCGATCAACAGGTTAGTGCCGTAGTGCGTTCTAAAATCTCAAAGCGCAAGATTGCCCTTCGCAACGATACTGATTCCGAAAGGCAGGTGAATTCGTTATGATTGTGCCTATGAAAAAAGTTTCTCTCATAATTATGGGGGACAAAAAATCAGAAACACTCAAAAAACTCCGCAAATTAGGACTACTTCATATCGAAATAACCGAAGGCGCAGGGGCAAGACTTAACGAGCTTAAAGAACAGGTTTCTTTGCTTGAAAGCGGTATTTTTAACACAGGGAAAAATAAAAACGCTGAAGCTAAAGATGCGACAACTGCTGAAGCCTTGGCTATGTCAAGAGAAATTGCTTCTTTTGTAGAGAAGAAAAAGTTATGTCAGGCGGAATTGATTTCACTCAATGCAGAGCTTGAGCGTCTTAAAAATTGGGGCGATATTGACCCAGATGAGATTAACGATATAGCAAAAAAAGGTGTTGACATTTCGCTTTATGAGATGCCTAAAACTGAATATGAAAATTTGGTAGAACATGTAAAAACCTTGTGTTTAGAAAAGACCAAATCCACCGTAAAATTCCTGATAATAAGGTCGGGAATTGAAGGGGAAGAAGAGGTTATAGAAGCACTAACCACCTACCGATTAGAGCTGCCGAAAATATCTACAGCCGAAATCAAGCAAAAAATTGCTGATTTAAGCAATCGTATCGAAACCATAAACGAGAAGATAATTTCCTATTCCGACTATAACGAAAGTATGAAGAATGCTATAAAAGCTTGCGAAAAGGAAATTGAGTTTGAAGTTTATGCTACAGGAATGGAAGACGAAAATTTATCGGCTACTAACCAAAGCAATGCTTCGGTTGCGTATTTTAAAGGCTATATCGAAGCGGAAAACATTCATAGCCTCAAGCAGGCTGCAAAGGATAATTCTTGGGGACTACTTGTAGAAGACCCGCAAGAGGAGGATAATGTGCCAACCAAGCTTAAAAACAATAAGTTTGTAAGCCTGATTTATCCCCTTACTGACTTTTTAGGTACTGTACCGGGGTATTTTGAATACGACATATCCGGTTGGTTTTTAGCGTTTATACTCATATTCTTCGGAATTATTTTCGGTGACGGCGGATACGGTCTGCTTATCTGTGCTGTTGCGGCAATCTCCATTATAAAATCGCTTATTACCAAAAAACAGATTTCACCCATGTTTTTGCTTGTGGGACTGTTCGGTCTCTCAACTGTTCTGTGGGGAACGCTTACTTGCACTTGGTTCGGACTCTCTCCGGATCAATTACCCGTTTGGTTAAAAAGCTTATCCATACCGGTAATTTCAAACGTGTATGCAGATAGGATATGGTATCCGTTTTGGATGAACGGTACCGCAGGGCTTACTACAGCACAAAATTTACAGATTTTGTGTTTTGTCTTCGCCCTTGTTCAGCTGACTGTAGCTCATATTAAATGTGCTATACGGAATAGAAAATCCCTTAAAGTGATTGGCGATATCGGTTCTGCAATCGAACTTATCGGTATGTTCTATTTGGTGCTTAGTTTTGTAGTGAACGGAGAAGTTTTTAGTTTTAGCTTGGTCATAGGCGGCATTCCCGTCGGGACTATTGCTATTGCCTTTGTCGCTATAGGATTTGTTTTAAGCTTCGTATTTGCAAACTATGAAGGTAGTGTGATTAAATCTATACTTTCAAGTCTTACCAATATTGTTTCGGTTTTACTTGGTATCTTTAATCTGTTCAGCGACATCGTTTCCTATATACGCCTTTGGGCTGTCGGCCTTGCAGGTGCCGCAATCTCTGCTACCGTTAATGAGTTGGCAGGTCCCTTGCTTGGTAATTTTATGTTTATGATACTTGCCATCCTCCTATTGGTGTTTGGCCACGGACTGAATATGATTTTAAACATTCTTTCCGTTATCGTTCATGGAATTAGGCTTAACACATTAGAGTTTTCATCCCACTTAGGCATGACTTGGAGTGGATATAAATTCAAACCCTTTGAAGAAAAAATTGATTAAAAGGAGAATCATTATGAATTTTGGATTATTAGGTACAGCATTGGTTATGGGTATTGCCGCAATCGGCTCAGCAATCGGTATTGGTGTTGCAGGTCAAGCCTCTATTGGTGCATGGAAGAAATGTTATATGGTCAATAAAGCGGCACCGTTTATTCTTACCGTTTTTGCAGGTGCACCTTTAACACAGACTATTTACGGTTTTCTTTTAATGCAGCAAATGAAGGCCTCCTCTGCTGACCCTGCATTTTTGCTCGGTCTTGGAATCGCATCCGGTTTAGCAATGGCACTTTCTGCTGTTGCTCAGGGTAAGGCAGGTGCGTCAGGTGCAGATGCTTTAGCTGAAACAGGAAAAGGCTTTTCACAGTACATCACCGTTGTTGGTCTTTGCGAAACCGTTGCATTGTTTGCTTTGGTTTTCAGCATGGTAGCATTAGGATAAATTCCTTTTATTTCAAAGCATATATATAATAAACACAGCGGCAAGGAGAATTATTCTCCTTGCCGCTGTTCGCAATTTTATGAATAATTTTTAGATGTTGCCAAAACGTTGTCACGAGGCTTTTCAATCCTCAAAAAACCAGTGTTTATGCGGGTTTCCAGCGTTTCCCCAATTATTCCCATTCAATCGTGCCGATTGGCTTTGGGGTGAGGTCTAAAAGCACGCGGTTAATTCCCTCCACTTCGTGAGTGATGCGGTTTGTGATGTGGTGAAGCAGGGGATAGGGTATTTCCTCGATAGTAGCGGTCATAGCGTCGGTAGTGTTAACAGCGCGGATTATTGCGGGCCAACCTTCGTAGCGCTTATCGTCGCGGACGCCAACGCTTTTCATATCGGGAACTGCAATAAAGTACTGCCATACCTTGCCTGCAAGACCGTTTTTATCAAATTCTTCGCGAAGAATTGCATCAGCCTCGCGAAGTGCGTGAAGTCTATCTCTTGTGATAGCGCCAAGACAACGCACACCAAGACCCGGACCTGGGAAGGGCTGACGGTAAACCATAGCATGGGGAAGACCAAGCGCCTCGCCCACAACACGAACCTCATCTTTATAAAGGAGTTTAACAGGTTCTACCAATTCAAACTGCATATCTTCGGGAAGGCCGCCTACATTATGGTGCGCTTTAACACCGTCACTCTCTAAAATATCGGGGTAGATAGTACCTTGTGCCAAGAAGGAGATACCTTCTAGTTTTCTAGCTTCTTCGTCAAATACTTTAATGAATTCGCCCCCGATAATTTTTCTCTTTTTCTCAGGCTCTGATACGCCAGCCAATAAATCTAAGAAACGGTCGGTGGCATCAATATAAATAAGGTTAGCATCAAGCTCTTTGCCGAAAACCTCAACAACCTGTTCACTTTCACCCTTGCGCATAAGGCCGTGATTTACGTGAACACAAACCAATTGTTTGCCAATGGCTTTAATGAGAAGAGCGGCAACAACCGAGCTATCTACGCCGCCGGAAAGGGCTAAAAGCACCTTTTTATCGCCAACTTGAGCGCGTATTTCTTTCACCTGCTGGTCTATGAATTCATTGGCAAGCTCCATAGTTGTAATTCGTGCCATAGAATCGGGTCTTTTGTCATTTTGCATTTAAAATTCCTCCATAATATAGTAATCTAGCGAATACGCTAATTAGTCTAAAACCGATTTAATTGCGTTTAACAGGTCTTGGAATTCGTCGAAGGCGGGAAGGTCGGGGTTATCTGCCTTGATTTTGTTGGTGCTTTTGAAAAGGAAGCCTGCTTTACTTGCCCTTATCATACCAAGGTCGTTGTAGCTGTCACCTGCACAAATTGTATCGTAACCAATGGATTGAAGAGCCTTAACAGTTGTATATTTGGATTTTTCAACCCTCATTTTATAGCCAACTATCTTTCCATTTTCATCCACCTCTAAGGTGTTGCAAAAAAGGGTGGGCCAATTTAGCTTAGACATAAGTGGCATACCAAACTGGGTGAAGGTATCACTAAGAATTATAACCTGTGTTAAGGAACGAAGCTCATCCAGAAATTCACGAGCGCCCTCAAGTGGCTCAATTTTAGAAATGGTTTCCTGAATTTCCTTAAGCCCCAAGCCGTGTTGATTCAAAATATCAATTCTGTATTTCATAAGCTTATCGTAATCGGGCTCGTCGCGGGTTGTGCGTTTTAGCTCAGGTATACCACTTGCTTCTGCAAAGGCAATCCAAATTTCAGGCACCAAAACGCCTTCCATATCCAAACAAACAATATTCATAATAAAACCCTCCGATTTTATGATAGAAATTTATTTTAAAATTATAACATATAGTTGGTTGTTTTTCAATAATAATGAGTGTGATTTTATCAATAATTTTACACAAAAAATCAGAAAAAGTGCAAATCCTTTATATGAGATTGGGATTTGCACAGAAGCTTAGGGTAACGAGAGTTGAACACATTGCGGTTTCTCTCGTCGCCTTTTCCCGCCCTTCTTGCGCTTATTCTTGTAAGGCGGAAGCCTTACTGCGAATTTCACGCTACGCCTTTCGAAAAAAAGCGTACGAGATAAACTCTTCGACCTTAAAATCAAAGAATTTTTTAAAAGGGCGAAGACGAAGAACGCAGTAATACTGACGTATTACAAGTGATGAGGCAAGACAAAGTAAAAAATTATTAATTTTAAGGCGTAACGGGTTCGACTCTCGTTACCCTAGG
>JAZNRT010000060.1:0-10480 GCA_045590875.1 Acutalibacteraceae bacterium | reverse complement strand
AAATACTCGCCAATACGAAAAGTATTGGCTGCGTTTTATGCCTCGCACAGGCAAAAATCCTCTCCTTTAAAATTCTGCGACCCAAAATGAGAAGAATTTTGAGTGATTTTTGGTGCGAAGGAATTTGTAAGGCTGGCGCCTGCAAATGACGACAAGCCAAAAAGTGCCGAAATTATGCTTATTTTGGGCAGGTTCGGATTGTTCGTGTTTGCTTATGTAGTAATGTAAAAATGCTTGTTTCAAATGTTTGAAACAAGCATTTTTTTATTTGTCTTTATATATTACTCCAAAGCTGCCGAAAGCGCGGATTATACGGTCCTTTTCCTTTTCATTCATATCGGGGGTTATTGTGCGGTCCTCGTCGGTTGGCTCTCGCCAGTATTCTCCTTCACCCTGAGGCTGTGCGTTTTCCCACAGCTTTGGGAAATCATAAATCAGTTTTTCTGTAAGCTCTACTGCTATTTGTTGACATTTTTCGGTTAATGTATCTAGGGTTTCGTTGTGGCTTACGGTGCAGGATTTTTGAAGAAGAATATCACCCTCGTCAAAGCGGCTGGTAATTTTGTGAATAGTAACACCGCTTTCCGTGAGGCCTTTAAGAATGGTGCAGGGAAAAGGCCAGGCACCGCGACCTATAGGAAGCAATGCAGGATGAATATTAACACCCTTAAAATCCACTCTTTCAAGAATAGGTATTTTATGAATATATCCCGCTGAAATTGTAAAATCACAGCCGGCATCAAAATATTTTTTCAATGCTTCAGTGGTTATTTTTTCTAAATGCACTTCGATTCCGTGCTTCTTTGCGGTTTCTATAACCTGGCTGTTAAATTCAAAGCGATTGTCTGTAGGGAAGGTATACAGCGCCATGATTTCAATATCGGGACAGTTAACCAAAGTCCTAAAGCAATCGGCAAAAAGGTCAAAGCCAAAATAAACTATCTTCATATTTGTTTTTTGTGTTTCCTTTCAGGCAACTGAGAAAGTATAATCGCGCCAAACATAATAATACAACCTATTATTTCCTTTGCACTTAGCTTTTCCCCGTAGATAGTACCTGCAAGCACGGCAAAAACCGATTCAAGGCTCATTATCATAGAGGCAACTGTGGGGTTGGTATCCCGCTGTGCAACAATCTGGAGAGTGTAGCCCACACCACTGGATAACAAACCGAGATAAAGAATGGGAATCCAGGCAGAGAGCAGTTGGGAAACGGTTGTGGTTTCCCCAGTGGCGAACGACAATATAAGAGAAATAACTCCGCAAACCAAAAATTGTATGCAAGACATTTTCACACACTCCACCTTGGGTGAAAAGTGGTCGATAACAAGTATATGAACAGAAAAAACAAATGCGCAGCATAGCACCAGAATATCGCCTATGGTTATGGTAAAACCACCTTTAAAGCAAAGCAGATATAGACCTATAACTGCAATCAATACACTAAGAGCCATTTTAAGTGTTATCGGTTTTTTTAAAAATATACCGAACAGAGGCACCAGCACTATGTACATAGCGGTTATAAATCCCGCTTTCCCCGCATCAGCTCCCATATATAAGCCGTACTGCTGAAATGCTGTTGCAATAGATAAGGCAGTTCCGCAAAGCACTCCGCCTATTATCAAGGTTTTCCTGTTGGCTGTATATCCGTTTTGCGGCTGTGGTGCCTTTTTACCTAAAAGTGCAATTATAGGAATAAGCACAATAAAGCCTATAAATGATCGCATGGCATTAAACATAAAAGGCGGCACTTCGGAAATTCCAACTTTCTGTGCCACAAATGCCACACCCCAAATGATGGCGGCAAGAAGTAATAATAATGGGTTTTTAAGTTTCATTTAATTCTCCAAACTTTAAAATTCAGTTTATTATACAAAAAACAATTTTAAATATTTATAATATTATAGTAGCAAATCGGGTTATTGTCAATGTTTTGGAAGTGAATCTGAAGCTGATCTAAAGTTATGAATTTATGCTTCAAAGCAGAGTTTATGAATAAAAATACAAAACACCAAGTTTCACAACTTGGTGTTTTGATAAAACTATTTTTCTTGAGGTTCTGCAGTGTTTTCGTCAGCAGTAATATTTTCATCTGCAAGAGTAACATTGTTAATGCACTCATCATAGTCTTCGTTTAACAATGTATTTAATTCTTCAAGAGCTTTCTGATTATATTTATCAATATCGAAGGTGTAATCGGTGGGGATTTTGCCGTCTAAATAGGCTTTTAAGCCCTCATAAATATCGTCAGCTTCGAAACCATCGAGAATATACTGCTTATCATCTATAAGAACCGATTCCACCGCCTTAAAGTTGCTTACAATTATCGGCAAACCAACAATTCTTGCTTCTAACACAGCCAAGCCTTGGGCTTCGTAGTAAGAAGGGAATACGAAACAATCACATTGCTTTAATAGCGCAAAGGGATTTTCCAAAAGTCCGGTAAATATAACTTTATCCATAATTCCTAATGCAGACACTTGAGCTTCTAGCTGTCTGCGCAAGGGGCCATCACCGATTACATAAAGCATAGCGTTGGTACCCTCGTCATTAAGGCGCTTTATTGCAGTTATTATATTAGCATGATTCTTTTCGGGCATATAACGTCCCATTGTAACAAACTTAATACAATCACTTTTTAGAGGTATAACGGTTAATTCCATCATACCGTTTGCCCTGACTTCATTAATTATATGAAGTTTATCGCGCTCAACATAAGAGAGTGCATCTTGCTTTGATTTTTCAAAACGCTCTTTATCTAAGAAGTTAGTAACATAAGTGAATTTGTGCGCGGTTTTTTCGGTAGAAAGATTTTCCTTGTTTATCTTGCAAATGCTACCGGTGGAAGAAACGATTCTATCAAATCTTCTATGGCAGGATAAAAGGCTCTTTAAATCTAGAGTGGTTTTGTTCAATTCGCGTTTTTCAGTGTTTGAAAAGTCCGCTAACAAATCGCTATGCTGCCATATAAATTTCTTGGCTTTCTTGTTTTTGTTACCTAATATAGCTAAAAGCGGGAAGTATGTGCCATAGCCTGAAAAATCTATGATATAGTCGAAACTCACACCACCGAGAATACGGATATACTCTCTTCTCATAAGGCGCTTTAATGCCGGACGATTTTCTTTCTTTATATGAAATCCCTTTTCCAAAGCTGAGTCGTATATTTTGGAATCCTTAGGAGAAAGCATAGGTGGGCTGATGCGCAAGAACACTCTTACATTATCAGGAATTTTGTTTAAGTTCCTTTTTTGCTCTGCTGTTTTTGGATGGAAAGTAAATACGGTTACATCATACTTGTCATAATCAATATGTTTAAGCAAGCTCAAAAAGGCAGAGGTTACACCATTGGTAGCCAAACCACCGGGATAAACTAGAATTGTTTCCTTGCCGGTTTTTACAGCTTCTTTGATATTATAATCCTGATTATTGTCAAATAAGACGTTTAATACTTTCTTGGATACATTGCCGTCATCATATTTACAAGCCCAACCCAGAACTTCGTTGCGAACAGCCTGATATTGCTTTTCAACACTCTCTATATCATTTATATAGCCGCAAAGCTCTTCGAAGTTTTTTGCGCACGGGCCGGGCAGCTCGTCTATTTTGAAATAGAGACCTCTTGCTTTAGAATATTCTTCAAAATCGGGAATGTAAAAGAGGATAGGCTTTTTAGCAACCAAATAGTCGAAATATATGCTGGAGTAGTCTGTGATAACTATATCTACAATTGAGAGTAATTCATTTGCATCGATATGATAAGAAACAAAATTACAAGACTCTAGCTGTTCTTCAGACATATTTCTGTATTCAATTTGGTGAGGCTTGATTATAAGTTGATATTTGTTGGTATCAACTGTGTTTTCAAAATGGGAAGTGATAGCCAGATATCTTTCTATATCTATTTTCGGAGTGGATACATCGTTTCCGTTCCAAGTAGGTGCATATAATATTACCTTTTTATTTGGGTCAATTACTGTGCCTCTGTTGGCTAACTCTTGTATTATTTCTTCACGGGGAGTATTTACTACTCTGTCGTTACGAGGATAGCCCTCTTCAATGAACTTTCCTTGATAAATCTCGTGTAATTTAAATGAATTATTGAAAATATCGGTCATAAATTCATTTGGAGATACAATATAGTCAGCCATAAGCAGGTTTCTAAGCATATTTTTTACATAGAGCCTGCCGTCGGGGATATCGTATCCAAGTGATTTTACGGTAATGCTATGCCAAGTATTAAGAAGAATCTGATCCTTACGCTTAGCAAAAAATGAATTAAAGGAAGTGTTATTGATAAGGTATTTACATCTTGCTACAAAATAAGCGTAACCAACGCTGCTGTATTTAACGAAATAAACATTGGGATAATCTTTGTATTTCTCTCTTAAATAATCTATTTCATCATCGTCTCTTATTACCCAGAAATGAAGGTAATTGTTGAAGTCATCTCTTTTTTGAAATTCTTTAAAAAGAGCAAGCGGATTACACAGCATACCTGAGCCACCGTGTGCTTCGTACAACACCCAATTATCCACAAGCGAGTGGGTTTTATAGTAATATCTGTATCTTATCTGCCATTTTCTTGTGGATTTTAAATTAGAATAATATAATTCCGGTTGATTTGCTTTTAAAGTTTCATCATCTATAGCTTTGTTTTTGAACAAAAATTTTAAAAAGCTCATTCAATTAACTTCCTTTACTAAATTCCTCATTTTTGAGAAATTCTATAATATTCTAACCTATTATACAATGTTTAAATATTTGTGTCAAGTTAGATTTTGAAATCATCTTAACACAGATTTGCAATATTCAACTTTGAGTATTTGCAAGTGGTTTTCGTTAAAATTCCCAAAATGATGTTATGTTCTTCGGATACAAAAACAGCCAATATGTTACCAATGATTTTAATATTTTTGATTCTAAAATAGTTATTGCAAAAGCAGTAGTATGTAGTACAATATAAATTAGATTTATATCATAAAAACATAAAAATTTTGCAATAAAATTAGCTTTTCATACGTTAACTATACAAAGGAGGCGAAGTTAAGTGTTTTCATTAAGCTTGATAATTCAAGACAACCAAGTAAACTTAAATGCTGATATTTTGGAAACTTTACTTTCCAAAATGGCGAAAGGAAATAAAGATGCATTTAAAGAATTCTATAAATTGACAAATACAAGTGTTTATGCTTTTTCACTTTCTATATTAAAAAGCATACCTGATGCTGAAGATATAACCCAAACCATATACCTTAACCTTTTTAGCAATGTGGGGAAATACAAATCAAAGGGGAAGCCTATGGCTTGGCTATTAACTATGGTTAAAAATTTATGTTATGATAAAATCCGCAAAGATTCACACACCGAGCCTTGGCACGATTTTCAGAATTATAAAACAAACATAACAACATATAGCAACATAGATAACAAGCTTTTGGCAGAAGCTTGTTTGAATATCCTTCCTGACGAGGAACGAAATATTTTGATTTTACATATTGTTTCGGGACTTAAACACCGAGAAATTTCAGAACTTTTACAAATACCTATAGGAACTATAACTTCAAAATATAATCGAGCTCTTGACAAAATAAAAAATCATATACAAGGAGGTGTTGATTTTGACTAATTTAGAATTAGAGAAAAAAATATCTACTGCTTTTGATGATATTACACGGGATAATTTCGAGAAAATCTATGCAAATTTTGAGCAAAGTCAAAAAATCAGAAAAAAGAAAATTTTATATAAAAGCATTATTTCTGTGGCTGCAATTTTTGTGATTGTATTCACCACTGCAATTAGTTTGAATAAGGTGAAGCAATATAATACTGTTGATTCCCTAATATGTTTTGATATTAACCCAAGCATAGTGCTTGAAGTTAATAAAAACGAAGAAGTGCTTTCTGCAGAGGCTAAAAATAAAGATGCCAAAAAGATTTTAGAAGAACTAAATCTTAAAGGGGAAAATCTATCTAAGGCTGTTGACTTTGTTGTAAATGCAGTTATTAAGCACGGATACATCGATGAAAAATCAAATTCAGTTTTAGTTAGTGTAGATAATCAGGATTCCAAGAAAGGCGAGGAACTTCAAAAAAAACTTTCTGAAAAGGTTAGCAAAACATTACAAAAAGATGGTATTGAAGGGGCCGTTTTAAGCCAATCCTTAGATAAAACTGCCGAAACTAAAAAACTTGCCGATGAATATGGCATAAGCGAAGGCAAAACACAACTTATAAATGAAATATTAAAAATCAAAGAAGATTATAAATTTAAAGATTTAGCAAGTCTTTCTATAAACGAACTTAACCTTTTATGTAATTCCGGCAAAGATATTAAAGGCCATATAGATGCTAATGGCATTGCAAGTGATGGGTGTTATATCGGCAAAGAAAAAGCAAAAGAAATTGCTTTTAATGCCATAAATATAACCGAAGAAGATGTGACTAATTATGAGTGCAATCTTATTCTTGAAAAAGGTAAAATGCTTTATGCCATAACATTTGTGGTTAAAATCAGTGGTCAACAGATTGATATTGATGCTACCAATGGCAAAATTATTAGAAATAGTTTGGCTACTGAGGATGAAAAAGAACCCAAAGAAGAAAATAAATCTAAAGAAAAAGATGAATTAAAAGATAACGCTGGGAAAAATGAAACTACAAAAATCATAAGTGAAAAGAAGGCGAAAAAAATTGCTTATGAACACGCAAAGGTTACAGATAAAAAGAAAAAATTAAAAGGTATTAGTTATTATCCAAGCGATGAAACATATAAACTTAGTTTCACCTGTGAAGGATATTATTATCATTATGTAATAAAAAGCAAAACCGGAAAAATAGTAAAAAATAAAAAATACATTGATGATTATAAGGTCCTTGAAAATATAAGTGAAAAAAAGGTTAAAGAGGTCGCCTTCGCGCATCTTGGCATTGAAGAATCTTTAGCATTAGAAACAGAGCTTATATTAAACGATGAAAAAATGGAATATTCTATTTCTTTCCAATATGATAATTATAAATATGTATACACAATCAACTCAAAAACAGGTGAAATAAGAAATATAACAAAAGAACTAACAGATGCTGCTATATCCGAAGGTTTAACCGAGGTTGAGTTAATAGATGAAGCAAATGCAAAAAGAATAGTATTTAATAGTCTTAATGTTACAGAAAATGAAGTATCAAATTATAATTTTAAAATTTCACAAGGAACAGCAGATGAAAGCATTCAGGTTTATTATATATCTTTCGAAACCAAAAAATATAATTCTTGCCAATTCGATTTAGATATGAAAACTGGCCTTATTCTCTATAGCGAGGTTGAAAATGCTTAATAGATCGTCTATTTCAATTATTTATCATCTCAGATAATTTGGTGATTATTACTTATCAAAACCTCTACAATGAGATATAACGACAGCAACGCTATCGTTGATGATATGCCATTGCGAACCATTATGATACCAACTTAATATAAAATAAAACTCTTTCGTAAGTTAATGCCCAACTCACAAGGTTGAGTATTATTAACGAAAGAGTTCTATGACAGGGTCGTAAGTATGGGCGTCCCGAAAATCAGCCTCGCTCCGCACCTCACCTACCATTATTAGTATAGAAGATAAGCCCCTAAAAATCAACCAGAAATTATATATAATAACGTACTTCGGTCGTTCGAATACATCTTGGCAGAGGTTTTAGTGATGTATTTTCCTACGCAAAAAGCGATGTTACACCTATCGGTGTAATGATGTTGCTCACCGTGTTCGCAGTGATGTGATGTTTGCCCACTGTGCCGCAAGGCACAACATCACTGTCCGAAGGACTGCATCATTAGTGTAAGCGACATCACTTGCCCGAAAGGGCAAACATCGTTCCACCAAACAAAAGAGACTTGCCGTAGGGAGACACTTCGTAAAGAAGTGTTCTCCCTACTTTCTTTTTATATAAAAAGTGACACTTTCGGTCTGAAAGTGTCATAGTGGGTTACACACTTTAAAATCAACCTATCTCAAAGATAAGAATAATAAGTGATATTGTGAGACAGGTCTCACAGTGATATTTTGCCTTTTTTGCAAAGTGATATGAAAACCTATCGGTTTTCGTGATATTATATTCGCCATTAAAACTGTCCAAAGGACAATATCACGATGCGTAGCATCATATAACTGCGAAGCAATATAACTCGCCTTTGGCGAATATAACTGAGGCACCTTCCTTACAGAGGGTGCCTCTAGCAAGTCTCTTTTGTTTGGCTGTTACGAACGATTATGATGCCGATTTTTAATTTTTTGTGCCGGCACACCAATATATGTGTCTTCTTCTGTAATATCTTTTACTACCACAGTTCCTGCGCCTATCATACAATCACCGCATATGTAAATATTATTTTTTACACAAGATCCTATTCCAATCCAGGTTTTCACACCGACTTTAACATTGCCACCTAAATGGGCACCTACGGAGACGTGAACGAAATCGGCAATTTCATTATCATGTTCTATCACTGCGTTAGTATTAATAATACAATGTTTCCCAATTGTTGAGCAAGGATTAATAACGGCATTTGCAGATATGACACTCCCTACACCGATAGTACAATTCTCTCTTGAAATAATAGCACTGGGATGAACAGCTGTATACCATTTTACTTTTGTCATATTTGCGACAATTCTTTCACGAATATACTGATTTCCAATTGCAATAATAAAATAATAATCTGTCCATTTAGTGTATTCTAAGTCCGAGCCTAAAATAGGTTTCCCAAGAAATGATTTAATAGATGTATCAGAAGTTAAATAACCTACAACATTGTCCCCAGATAATTCTATGATATTTGTAACAACCTTTGCATGACCACCTGTTCCGATAATTATTACTTCTTTCATCAAATTCCTCCATATTATAATAAAATCTTCCAACAATCTAATTATACTCAATATTTTAAGTATAGTCAAGAGGTTAAGTATGATAATATTAAAATGGTGATTAAAAATGATTAGTTACGCGCCGTTTTATGAAACACTTTTTAAAAAAGGGATAACTGAATATAATCTTATTTTTAAACAGGGTTTTTCAGCAAATACTTTGCACCGCATGAAAAAAGGCGAGGCAATAAATACAAAAACCCTTGATGCTCTTTGCTACGCCCTTGATTGTGAGGTGGGGGATATAATTGAATTTGTAAAAGAATAGCACCTGAATCTGTTTTGAAATCAGGTGCTATTTTTATTTTGTAGGGATAGGCGTTCACGACTGTCCGTTTCAGTCGTTCGAATCCACATTGTCTTAAATTTTAGTGATATTCCGCCGTTGGCGGATACACTTTTTCACTATTCACTATTACTTTTTACTTTCCAAAAATCCGAGTAAATAAGAGAAAAGTGAAGAGGTAAGAGTGAAAAAGTAAAAAAGTAAAAATCCCCGTACTATCGTACGAGGATTTTTGGTGGGAGCGGGTGGATTTGAACCACCGAAGTCGATGACAACAGATTTACAGTCTGCCCCCTTTGGCCACTCGGGAACACTCCCATAATTTAATTGTTGCTGATGCGATTCGTTTTGCAGAGAAGTCCTTAGCAAAAATGGAGCTGGTGGACGGACAAAGATTTTGTGCCAAAATCTTTCGTGCTCGGGCACCCTGCTTCGCACGGTACCGCCCTCGCACTTCAACGCTAAAAACAATTATCAATTGTTTTTTACGCGTTTCACCCTCTTAGGCTTCAAGTCCGAGAGAAGTCCTTAGCAAAAATGGAGCTGGTGGACGGACTTGAACCCCCGACCTGCTGATTACAAATCAGCTGCTCTACCAACTGAGCTACACCAGCAATTTTGAACGCCTATATAATATACCATAACAAAACCTAAAAGTCAACACTTTTTTCAAAAAAATTTTGGCAAAAATTTTGGATTAGTTTTTAGTAATAAATGCCTGTAATTGGAAATATAAAAAATGAAAGTTTTGTTAATAGAAAACAGTTTTTCTGAGCCTGTAAGCAACAATGAATTTCAAAATTTCAATATAGAAATACTAAAGAGAATAAATAATTTAATAAACCGCAAAATATAAAAAACTCAACATTATAAGCAGAGCCCCAAAGCATATCACTTTGGGGCTCATAATTTATTTAAGCTCAATTTTTACAATGGTATCAATTTCGTCGGGAAGCTTGCTGTTGCTTTTAAGATTCAGATATATTGTATCATCATAGTGATAGGTAACAATATGCTCAATGCCTTTAGGAATTTGGGGCTTGGAATTATCTCTAAGCAGGGTTATGTTTACAACCTCATCGAAGCTGAAGTTGTAAATCGGGTCAAGGGTAACGTTTTTGTCGGTGAGATGGTAATAAACCGTTTTGCCGTTGCCTGTAAGGAAACCATTTTCGGGCTTAGGTCTGTTAACTGCGGTGCATCCGTAAGCGGTATTAGTAAACAATTAAATATTGCATTCAAATTTGAATTTACCGTTACCGATGCTGTG
>JAZNRT010000059.1:0-6999 GCA_045590875.1 Acutalibacteraceae bacterium | reverse complement strand
ATGAGCTTGGAAACGAAGGAACACAAACAGAGACTGATTGACATTTTTGTAAACGCCGTATATCTTTACGACGACAAATTGGTCATAACATTTAATTATAAGGAAGCAAGCAAAACCGTAACTCTAAAAGAGGTAAACGGTTCGATTATAGAATGCTCAGGTGCACCAGAAATCAAAAGAGCACCAGCTTTATTGCTAGTGCTCTTTGCTTATTTTAACTATATAAACGACTATTTACTCAGTGTGTTCCGTAATTGGGTGCTGCTTGTGCCATTTGTGTAGGGGAAGTAGATGATCTCTACACCCAAGGGAGTGAGCACCTCTTCATAATGCTTAAATCGCTCGGTGCCCTTGTAGTCGGAGCCAACAAACAGATAGTCGTATTTTACTTCCTCGTAGGCGTCCAGGTCGGATTGCGAGCATTCCATAACCCTATCTACAAATTTGCAGTTGCCAACAATCTCCATTCTTTCGGCTAAGGGAATGAAAAGCTCCTTGCCCTTGTGGGAGCCGTCGGTATGAACACCAACAACCAGATAATCGCAATATTGCTTTGCGCGGCGAAGCAGGTTAAGGTGGCCGATGTGGAACAGATCGAAGGAGCCTGTTAAATATCCTACCTTGATGCGGGATTTTGTTTCTAAATTATTTTGCTTTAGCTTATATTCATAGCTTTCCTTACCGAAGGCTTGCGGGTCGGCAGAATAGCGAGCCAAAACACCGTTATAAACCTCGCCGTTGGGGATAAACAAGGTTTCGCCGCTATTGAGCTTTTCTATAATTTCGGTTGCCAGAGGCTCAAGCAAGACAAAATCGTTGTTTCCACCGTGAAAACGGGTGCCTTTGATGTTGCCTGGGGAAATATCTAGAATACGGTTGGTAAAGCCTTCGCCTGCAAGCTCGGCATTAAGACTTTCGATAAAGCGGGAAACGGCAGCCTTAGTTGCAGAATATACCGCATAAAGGGGTGAAGATACATGCCCTGCAATGCTTGACATTACTCCGCACAGGAAGGTGTTATTAGAATGAATTCTAGGATAAAAAGCCTTAATAAGCTTTACAACCGAGAGGGTGTTTACCTTAAAGCTTGTTTCGATTTCGGTTATGGAATTTGTGCCGAAATAATCCAATCTGCCCACGCCTGCGGTGATAATAAGGGTGTCAATATCGGAATAATTTGCTAGTTCTTCTACACTATCGCTAACAAGGTTTAAACGTATAAATTCAGTATTCGGGATGCTGTTTGCAGGCTCCTGACGGTCTGCTATATAAATTTTTTCGTAGCCGCCCTCTGCAAGCTTTGCCACTATAGCGGCGCCCATACCGTTGGCACCGCCCACAACCAACGCAATTTTATTTGACATTAGGTTACACTTCCCTTTAACAATATATCAGGAAATATTGGACCAACTTCCATTATTTCCCTTAGAAATTTTTTAATATATTATTTTATACTATCATATCATATTTAGAAGAAATATGCAAATATATATTTTCCTATAATTATTGAGTTTTGAAAGGTATATGGATAAGCCGATTTCAAATATATTAGATTGGGGTGAAAAAAGTGAAATTTGATTATTACAACGAGCTGTGTGCTCAAAGCAAGAGAATAGAGCGGATTATGCATAGCGACAGCGAAGAGGGCAACAGCATAAAAACCGAGGCGGACAAAAGCCGCGAGCTTATGACAGATAGGCTGGGCGATGATTTTTTGCCGCCACTGGACCGCCGTGATTTAATGTCGCTTATTCAAAACCTTGGTTATATTTGCTACGAGGTATGGCAGCTGCCGAAGAGGAAAACCTTTAATTCCGCAGAGGGCTACCTGATGAAGGAAACCTTGGGAGAATGTATAAAAGCCTTAATCGAGGAAACCTGTAATTTGAAGCTTAAATCCAGCAGCCCAAAAAAACTGAGAAAAAACGCCTACAAACTTCTGTCTGTTTGGCATGAGTCCTTTGCCTCAGGGTGTGATACAGTGCTTTGTGAGGGCTATGAGGCGGTGGGCGATGCTATACTACACTATGCAGACGCAATCGAAACAGCCTTGGCTGTAAACTAGTTCGGTTCTTATAACATAGCAAAATTATAAGTTTGCCTTTTGCAGTCGTTTATATATAAGTTCGGTGAGAATTCCGCAAAAAATACCCGCCGCCATTCCAAGAATAAGCAGGGGAGGCGCAAGACTTAGAACAGAGGGTGTTTTTAGTATAATTGAAGCGGATATAAGCTGTAGGAGATTATGCACAGCGCCTCCTGCGGCACTTACACCTATTGAGCTTAATGTGGGGATTTTCAAAAGAAAATACATTAAAAGGGTGGAGGCAACACCTCCGGGCAGAGAATAAAAAACCGCCAAGGCATTGCCGAAAAGTATGTTTATTATCAGTATACGCGCAAGGTTTAGGGCAAGGGCGGGTTTCAGCCCGTCCCGTTTTAAAACAAGCAAAATAACAAAATTTGTTATTCCTAGTTTTGCACCCGCAACGCCAAGGTTTAAGGGAAGTATCGCTTCAAGGTAGCCCATAATAAGGCAAATTCCCAGCACAATCCCGAAATATGCCGAGCGTACAGACTTTTGGTTTTTGTTCATTCCTTTACCTCCGCCACTACCTTGTGAGGCAGGCAAACTATCGTTTCGCCCACGCGGCTTATTTCACCTGTGTTTTCACAAATTTTATCGTGGCAGTCGCTTTTTTCGAAATGCGCGCTGCCGTTTTCTATAACAAGGGTGTTTGTTCCAAGGTGCGAGCTAATCTGAACCTCCGTGTGAGCGCTTAACGGGTATTCTCCGTATTTTTCGTTTTCTACGGTGACCGAGATATATTTGCCCTTTGCTCCCGAAAAACAAAAAGCCAAAAAAACAGCTACGGCAACAATTATGCCGAAAATCACAAAATCACCTTTTTTAAACAAAACCACACCACCCTTTAGTACTCTTGTTAATATTTAATGGAAACAAAATTGAATATTCTACCGAAATCGGGTTAAAAATAAGTTTACAGCAATTAGTGTGGCGGAAAACCCGCACCTTACTGTATAATAATCTGAAAGGAAAAACGAACTATGAAAAGAATTTTATTGCTAATTTCGGTTTTCGCACTTGTATTTTCCCTCACCGCCTGTACTGCAGGTAACGGCAACACAGCCTCCGATATGGTAGACAGCGCAGTATCAGGTGCCGAGAGCGTTATGTCAGAAGCGGGCAGTGCGTTATCCAACGGTGATACCACAAAAAGCGATACCGCCGACACAAATGCAACAACAGGCGCTCTCAAAGACGGAAAATACACAGCCGAAGGTAAGGAATACGATGACGAGGGCTATCGTCCTTATGTTGAGATTGAGGTAGAAAACGGCAAAATAACCGATATTGATTGCGATGCCGTTAATGAAAGCGGAGATTTCAAAAAGGACAACGATAAGTACGATAATTGGGAAGATAAAATTGAACTTTTTGAAGACGAGGTTGAGGTTAAGGGACTTGAAAATGTAACCGTTAACGACGACGGTTTGGTAAGTGGAATTAACGGTATGGACCTTAACGTGGGCGAATATGCCAAGCTTCTTAAAGAGGCAATTGATAAGGCTAAGAAATAATCCTTAATCCTTTTAATTTTACTAAATCGGTCGGAGATGCAAAAGGGCTCTTCGGCTGATTTTATTTTATATAAATTCTGCCGTTTTCAATCTCTAACCCCTGAGACACTAAGAGAGTACCATCGCTTCTTATAAACACCCCATGTACATCTGTGCGGATTTGCAGATATTCCTGCGCCTTTTCCTCTCCCAAAACAAAAAGCAGTGTGGAAAGAGCATCGGCATCGGTTGAGCTTTCGGCTATAACCGTTACCGAATCAAGCCCGTTTTCCACAGGATAACCCGAAGCGGTATCTAAAATATGATGATAACGATTGTTGTCTGCCTCAAAATACCGCTCGTAAACACCGCAGGTAGCAACAGAGCCTGAGTAAAGCTCAACAGTTGCAATATTTTCGTTTTGGGTGTAGGGCTTTTTTATTCCCACAGCAAAGGTTTTTTTATTGGGCTTTTCTCCTGCGGTCAAAATATTACCCCCAAGGTCAATTATTCCCGAAACTGAGTTTTTATTGTATATTTCCAATATTTTATCGGCAATATACCCCTTGGCAATACCGCCCAAATCAATTTGAGCACCCTTTTTAAGGGTGACGGTATTCCCCTTAATCTCGATATTATTATAGTCCACCTTTGCTAAAGCGGATTTAATGTCATCCTCCTTCGGCACCGTTGGATTCTCAGTCCCGAAATTCCAAAGCGCTGAAAGGGGCCTGACGGTTATGTCGAATTTACCCTTTGATTCCTCGCAGTAGCGAAGGGCGGTTTTAATAATATCTGCGGTTTCCTTTTGCACACCGTATTCGCCCGAAACATTAAGTATATAAACATCGCTGTTTTCATTGGTTGGCGAAAGCAGACTGTCGTACCTTCGGCAAAGCTCCAAAGCCTCTTTAGGCACAGGTGTACCATAGGCGGTAAGGGTTACCACCGTATCAAAATAAACCCCCGTTGAGGTGTAGGTTTCGTTTTTATTACAGCCCGAAAGGCAAAAAAGCAGTGCACAAATCAAAGCCGCCGCCAAGCATCGTATTTTCATCAGAACACCTCGTAAGATTTAGTAAGTCAGACTAGTATTATTATATATCAAATTCAGTAGTTAATCAACACAAAAAACAAGGGCTCAGCTCACCTTTTTTGAAGTGACGAGTCCTTGTTTTTTATATTAATTTGATGAACCGATTGTTACAGTAACTGTTTTTGTTTCGCCTGAGCGGTAGAAGGTAACCTTAACCTTATCCTGCGGGAAGTAGTTTTTAAGGGTGGTTTCATAAAGGTTGTATTCGGTAATCTCGGTATCTCCGAACTTGGTTATAATATCGCCACGTCTGATGCCAGCCGCTTCCGCAGGGCTTCCTTCGTCCACTGCTGCCACTACCGCGCCCACAGGATAGCCGTAATATTTCAGCACCCGTGAGGTGTAGTTACTGCTTATGGAGATGCCTGTATACGGCTCGCCCTCTCCTTCGTGGGCAATCAGGCTGTCGCAGATTTCCTTAACCTTGTTGGCGGGTATTGCAAAGCCCATTCCCTCGTAGCTTTCATCCACAAGCTTTGAAGAATTTATACCTATAAGCTCACCCTTTGTGTTTACCAACGCACCTCCCGAATTACCGGGGTTTATAGCCGCGTCGGTTTGGATAAGGTTCATATTTCCGTCTGTGGTAGAGATTTTTCTGTTAAGACCGCTTATTATACCAAAGGTGGTGGAGCCCATAAATTCAAGACCTGCAGGGCTTCCGATTGCCACAACATACTGACCGACCTTAAGCGCGTTACTATCGGCAAAGTCAATCGCGGGAAGACCTGTTTTGTCGATTTTAAGCACGGCAAGGTCGCAGGAAATATTATAGTTGATAACCGATGCATCATAGCCTGTTTCGGTATCGTTATTTAAAAATACGGTTATTTTAGCGTTGTTATATTCCAGCGCTTCGGCGATTACGTGATAGTTAGTTATAATGTAGCCGTCGGATTTATAAATAACGCCTGAGCCTGAGCCCGTTGCGGTGGATTGACCGCTGAAAAAGCTTTGCACCGCAAATGTGGTTTGAACACCCACAACGCTTGCTGCAGCCTTTTGAGAAGCGGCTTCGGCGAGCTGTTCAATATCACCGGTAATTTCCACTATTTTTTCGCTGCTTCCCGAAAGGGTTTGGCTGGTTACAGAGGTGGTGGGATTATAATCATTGACTTTCTTGGTAATAACTGTGCCCACTATTGCCGAGCTCAACAGAGAGGCAATAAGTGCCACTGCAATAAGCGAGCCTATGCCGAAGCTGTGCTTTTTATGAGCCTTGGGTGGTTTTGGCGGCTTAGGTGCCTTAGGCGGTTTTTGGGGCGCGGGTGCCGAATAATAAGGATTATATACGGTGTTGGGTTGAGTCGGGTTTTCACTATCTGCTTTATTTCCCTCGCCGTAGCTGCCTGAGGGGAAGAAGGCACCGAATCCGTTTGTGCTTTTTGGTGCCGCCTTTGGTTCGGCTTCAGGCACATTTATTTTTACTTCCGCTTCGGTTGAGGGAGCAGAGGTATAGTACTCCCTCTGAGGGGTTACTGTATAGCCCGTATGGGAATTGTCGGGCTTTGTATCCTCCCGTGTAGGCAGGGGCTCACAGTCGGGGGTAGCAGAGTCAAATCCAATTATTCCGCTTGAGGGCGCAGAGTCGGGGACGCCTGCTTCTTCAATTACGCCTTCCTCGGCGGGGTTCGGTCTTGCCTCTTCTGGGTGCTCCAAATTATTCCCACTATTATTTAAATATTCGTTATCCATATTAGATTCCTTTCTGGTGGTTATCAATATTATTTTACCACCTTTTATTAGAATAAGCAATATTACCGAGTTGATTATATATTAAAGCTTAAGTGTTATTTATTTTGTATTTATTTGTGAACTCTCTGTTAATTTTAGTAGTTGTTGCAGCAACGTTGCAGTTTACCCCTGGGGGATATTTGCATTGCAAAAAAGGAGGAAAAAATGAGAAGTATTGAAATTTCTGTTACTGCCGATAAGGTAACCCCCAGCAACATAGAAATCGGTATGGCGGGCGAGCATAATGTTACCCAGCTTGTTTTTAATGTGAGCTCGGAGATTTACTCTCTTGTGAATTATTACAGACTTTGTGCAGGCTCGTATATGAGTGATACCCTGATTGCCGATAACGGAAAGGTAGTTTTTCAAATTCCCCAAGCGGTATTAAGCTCAGGCATTGTACTGTTACAGCTCAACGGCTACAAAACCGAAGACGATGAGCTTTCCGCAATCTTTAAATCTCAGCTTGTTGCGGCAAGGGTGGGAGAATCTGTTTGCTCATCGGTGGAAATGCCTCAGGAGTTTAACGAACCTTTTGAGAGCGCCATAACCGAGCTTGGCGCACTTGTAGAAAAGGGAGATGCTCT
>JAZNRT010000058.1:0-2253 GCA_045590875.1 Acutalibacteraceae bacterium | reverse complement strand
TCTCAGATCGCTAACCGCAGAATTGAGAAGCCTCAGGATGTTCTTTCCATCGGTGAAGAGGTAGAGGCACAGATTATCAATATCGATTTTGATGCCAAGCGCGTAAGCCTTTCTATCCGCGTTCTTCTTCCTGAAGAAGCGCCTGTAGAAGAGGCTCCTGAAGAAGTAGCAGAAGCACCTGCTGAGGAAGCTGTTGAGGCTCCCGCAGAGGAAGTAGCACCCGTTGTAGAACAAGTGGTTGAAGCTCCCGCAGAGGAACCCGCCGCTGAAGACGCACCAGAAGAAGCTGCTGAATAATTATAAAGCAAGAGAGATACTTTCGCCAAGGCTTCATAAGGATGTATTTCCTTAAAATGCGAAATTTTTGCACAATAATACGTCAACACCCCACCATACGCGACAGCGTTATGGTGGGGTGTTTTCTTTTTTTGCACTAAAAATTTTCATTTTAAGGTGCTTCGCAGTTTCGTAAAAGCGGAAAATTCAGTGTATTTAAGCCACAAAACGCAGGAAGGCTGTCGCCTTTCGAGTATTTTGGCAACAATACAGTGAATTTTGCTTGAGAAACAAATACTGCCTTAAGAAGCCTTGGCGTTTGTAGTATCTCTCTTTTTTTGAAGAATGTTAACAAGGGATTTATAAACATCTAATTAAAGGGAAAAATTAAGCTCAAAGTCTTTTGGACTTTGAGCTTAAAAGCAATAAAACTAATCTTAGAATTATTAGATAGCGCGGGTAACCTTACCTGAACGCAAGCAACGGGTGCAGGCGTTAATACGACGAGGTGAACCGTCAACAATAGCCTTAACACGCTGAACGTTGGGCTTCCAAGTTCTGTTAGAGCGCCTGTGTGAGTGAGATACTTTAATACCAAAACTAATTTCTTTGCTGCAGATGTCACACTTTGCCATGAGTCTGCACCTCCTTAAAATTCATTACAATCGCAAATGATATAATAACAGATATTTGACTAAAATGCAAGCCTTTTTTTAAATTTACCAAAAAATGTTGTAAATCAGATGCAAAACTGTTACAATATCCAAGTAAAAAGGTATTGTGGAATGATTTTGTTTTCCCTTAAGAGCCTTTTAAAATCGGGTGAAACCGCAGAATTTGGATATAAAATTACAATTATATGAGGAAAGATTACTATGAAAATTAAAGCAGTATTTTTTGATATGGATGGAACTATTGTAAATTCTTTAGCGGACCTTGCCGCCGCTACTAACAGCGCTATTAAAAAGTATGGATATCCTGAGCGCGAGGTTAAGGAATATGAACGCTTCGCAGGTAACGGCATATATGTTATGATACAGCGCGCTCTTTCTCCAAATGTGGTGAGTGACGAAAAGCTAAAGGTAATCAGAGATGACTTCTTTAAACTGTACGAGGACCACTGCACTGTAAATACCACAGCCTATAAAGGTGTGCCCGAGTTGGTTTCTGCCCTTAAGGAAAGGGGTATAAAGGTAGGCTGTATTACTAATAAGGTAGAGTCGATTGCCTATAAAATTATAGACCATTTTTATGGCGGTATGGATGTGGTGTATGGTCAGGTAGACGGCGTTCCTAATAAACCCGACCCGTTGCTTACACTTAAAGCACTGAACGAATTGGGCATCAAGCCCGAAGAGTGCCTTTTCGTTGGCGATTCCGATGTAGATATGCAAACCGCTGTTAACAGCGGTGCTAAAGGTGTGGGTGTGCTTTGGGGCTTCCGCGACGAGGAAGAGCTGAGAAGCAACGGTGCCGCATATATAGTAAAAACTGCCGACGAGATTTTAAGGATAATTGATACAAATGAATAAATACAAAAGAACTATGCGCTATTGCTATGTTGCTTATATTGTACAAGCAATAGTAAACAATCTTTTGCCACTGTTTTTTGCTATATTCAGTGAACAGTTTGGAATCGGCACAATAAAGCTGGGAAGCCTTGTTTTAATAAACTTTGCCCTTCAGCTTATAACCGATATTGTTGCCTCAAAATTCGGCGACAGTTGGGGTTATCGCAAATCTATGCTGATGGCCCACGCTTTATCTGCAATAGGGCTAACTTTAGCGGCTATAACCCCCTTTTGGTTTAAAGATGCCTTTATGGGGCTTTGTATTGCTACGCTGTTTTCCGCTGTAGGCGGTGGGCTTATAGAGGTAATGGTCAGCCCTCTTATGGATTCACTTAACCTTATGCAAAAAAGCTCATCTATGAGCTTCCTCCATTCCTTTTATTGTTGGGGTCAGGTGGCGGTTGTG
>JAZNRT010000057.1:0-6835 GCA_045590875.1 Acutalibacteraceae bacterium | reverse complement strand
AGCGCCTGAGCGGTGTTTATAACAGGCATTGACTGTATGTATACCTTGCCGGGGCCTGTAATTACTGTGTTAAACAGACCTTCGCCGCCGAAAAGCACATTCTTTACACCCTTTATGGACTGAATATCCATAGTACAGCTTTCGCTCATCGCGGCAAGATAGCCTGTATCCACAACTATGCTCTCGCCGATACCAAGCTCATATTCCTTGCAGTAGCCGTCAATTTCAAGAAACACAATACCCTCGCCCGATATTTTTTGCATAATAAAGCCTTCGCCGCCAAAGAATCCGTGACCTAACCTTTTTTGAAAATATATGCTTAGGTCAAGGCCCTTTTCCATTGCAAGAAAGCCTCTTTTTTGAACAATTATTCCGTTGTTGGGGGTTACCTCATAAGGAATAATAGAACCGGGGAAGCTTGAAGCAAATGCAATCATTCCAGTACCGCTTACAGGGGTGTATTCGTTCAAGAATATAGATTCGCCCGAAAAAATTCTGCCCAGCGCCTTTTTGAAGCCGCCGCCCGTGTTGGTTTCCATATTCATATTTGGGCTCATCCAGCTCATAGAACCTCTTTCGGTGCAAAGGGTTTGCCCCGCTTCAGGGTAGCAGATTACAACCGGCAGATTGCCACCCTCAATTTCATATCTTATCAAAACAAAGACCTCCTTTTTAATTGTTTTGTTTTATTATACAGTAAAAACTAAACTTTAGCAATGATTTTTTGAACATTCGTTTGATTTTAACCGCCCACTGTACTATAATGGAATAAATTGGAAATCCACAAAAAATTATTAGCGGTTTTTTTGAGAATGATATTTGTAATAGACCTCTTTCATCACATCAGCTCTTCGAAAGGATACTTTGAACCTATGATAATTGATTTTCATACCCACGCTTTTCCCGACGGGATTGCCCATAGGGCTATTGAATCACTTGTAAAAGCCTGCGGCGGAAGATACAAGCCCTGCCACGACGGTACACTAAGAAGCCTTAAAAATAATATGGAAAGCTTCGGTGTGGATATTTCTGTTGTGCAGCCTGTTATCACAAAACCCTCGCAATTTCTTACTCTAAACAACTGGGCAAGAGATATAAACCGAGATAACATAATTTCTTTCGGCGCGGTACACCCAGAATCTGACGACTACAAAAAAGATATCGACTATATCTGCGAATTAGGGCTTAAAGGTCTAAAATTTCACCCTGAATATCAAAGCTTTACTCTTGACAGTCCCAAAATGCTTAAAATTTATGATTATGCACTCAAAAAAGGCTTGATACTTCTGTTTCACGCGGGCTTTGATCCCGCTTTCCCACCACCTTACCACAGCTCACCTAAGCAGTTTTGCAACCTTTGGAAGGAGCTAAAGGGCGGTACAATTATCGCAGCCCACCTAGGCGGTCAAAAGCAATGGGACGAGGTAGAAGAATATATACCCGACACAGGGATTTTGCTTGATACCTCAATGGGCTTTAAATATTATTCCAGCGAGCAGTTTTTAAGAATCATGAAGGCTTTGGGCAGTGAAAGAATACTCTTTGGCTCAGATGCCCCTTGGAGCCGTGCCGACGAGGAGATTGAAGCAATAAGCTCTTTACCCATCACTCAAGAAGAACGAGAAAATATTTTATATAAGAATGCCAAAAGGCTGTTAAATTTAGATATATAAAAAGGTCTGCTTATAAAGCAGACCTTTTTACCTGTAGTTGCAAAAATACTATTCATCAATGCTATCCAAAGCTAAACGAACTGCGGCAATAACAAAGGCAGAGAAAGTACAGTCCTTTTCTTTGATAGCATTTTCCACCTTCTCTACCACATCATTTGGAAAGCGTATGGTCTTATTTGTTGTTGGCGGAATTGAGGGAATTTTGAATTTGCCCATAACATTTACCTCGCAATGCAATCGTCTTGCTTTTATTGTATTGCAAAACAGCTATAAAATATGCATTGCATTTGCAATGCATATTTGGTATAATATCTGTGAGGTGATAAATAATGGCTGAATTTTGCGTAGATTGTTGGAATAGAATTAACAAATCTAATCTTCCGCCCAGCAAATATAAAACAACCAAATATTTATGTCTTTGCGAAGGATGCGGAAAATACAAGAATGTAATCATTACAGAAAAAGATAATTATTTTTCATACAGAACGGCTGCATTTCAATTGCCATTTATGCTTATTTATTCAATTTTTTACTTGCTATGGAAATTGCTTGCTTTACCGTTCAAGCTATACAAAAAGAAAAAACACAAATCATAAATATGATTGCGACTTCCAACTCGGACCCTATGCAATTGCATAGGGTTATATTTCGGCTTGCAACGGAATATTATATATGATAAAATATTATACATTAACAAGTGAGGTGTAGGAGTTTGGAAATATTATTAGGTAAAAACAAGAAGTTTTTTAAGGCAAATTTGCACACTCATTCCTATTTTTCCGACGGCAAGCTATCTCCAAAAGAATTAAAGAAGGAATATATGAAGCGGGGCTACTCTATACTAGCCTTTACCGACCACGAGCATATAATAGATAATTCCAGGCTTAGTGACAGCGATTTTCTAGCCATAACGGGCTGTGAAATTGCAATAAAAGAGCTTGTTAGTGATTCAACCTTAAAAAATCCTGCGATGAAGGTGTGCCACCTGAATTTTTATTCCCTAGACCCACACAACACCGTTACACCCTTTTATTCAAAAGAATATGACCACTTTATAAACATTCACTCTGCCGGTCGCATTACACCGCAGCAAAGCTTTAAAAGGATATATAGCACGGATGGGATAAATGAGATTATCAATGCCGCCAACGAGCAGGGCTTTCTTGTATCTTATAATCATCCAAGCTGGTCGTTGGAAACGGCAGTTGATTACACCTCCTATAAAAACCTTTTTGCGGTGGAAATTTATAACACCACCTGCAAAAAACTAGGCTTTACCGACGATGAGGCGGCATACGACCATCTGCTTCGCGGGGGCAACAGGCTATTTTGTACCGCCTGTGATGACTGCCACACAAAAGCGCCCATAGGCTCGCCTTATAACGATTCCTTTGGTGGTTGGGTGATGATAGATGCCGAAGCTCTAAATTACGGCACCGTTATGGAAGCGCTGAAACGTGGAGATTTTTACTCCTCAACCGGCCCCGAAATATTAGAAATTGCCAAAAACTCAGGCACAATTTCGATTAAAACCTCTCCCGCAAAAAGCATCACCATGCTAACAGGCGGCAGAAGAACCGAAGTGAAATTTGCCGAAGAAAATTCTCCCTTAACCTCAGCGGAATTCAAGCTTAAGGCGCATGACGGCTATGTGCGAATACGCGTTGAGGATTACTGTGCAAAAAAAGCATATTCAAATGCCTATTTTATAGATTAAATTAAAAAGGAAGGACGAAAAAAGGTGAATCAACAGCAATACAGCAGTATGCTTAATTATATGCACTCACACTCTGCACTTTCGAAGCTTGCGGTATATTTTAGCAAGGGCATAACATATGTGGCATATGCTTTCTATCCTCTGCTTATTCTATTCCTTTTTGTTTCAAAAAATCCCAATAGGTTTAGTTGCCTTTTGGTGCCTGCTGTAGGCTTTGTAGCATTAAGTATTTTCAGAGCATTGCTCAACTCTCCCCGTCCTTATGAAAAATACGATATACCCCCCCTATATAACAAGGCAACTCGCGGTAAATCCTTCCCCTCGCGCCACACCTTTTGCGTGTTTATAATTGCTGTAACTGCATTTTTTATAAACTGTTGGTTAGGTATTATATTTTTTGTGCTTGGCATATTGCTGAGTTTCAGCCGAGTGCTTTGCGGAGTGCATTTTATTAAAGATGTGCTGGCAGGAGCAGTAACGGGAATTGTATTTGGAATAGTTGGGTATTACATCATATAGTTTACAAAACGGGCTTGCTCGCAATTTTTTTGCAAACAAGCCCGTTTATTTTTTTATGATATATTTTTAAAAGAACTATTTTTTGAGTGTCACAGTTTCCTTGCTTTTCTCCTTTTTAAAATGTACTTTGTTATTAGCAAAACAATGGATATACCTATGATACCGCCAAGGCAATCTATGGCAATATCTGAAACTCTGGCAGCTCGTCCCACCACAAAAAATTGATGAAGCTCATCACTTGCGGCATATACTGCCACAATCAAAAGTGCAAATATTGCCCTTTTCTTTGAAGTGAGAGGTGTGTGATATAAATAGCCCCACCACAAGGCACCCAAAACCCCATATTCAAGAATATGGGCAGCCTTTCTTATTATGATTTCTATTGTTTGCATGAATGTTGCTGATGCATTATTTTCCAAAAATCCTGTCACAAGCTCTGCAATAGCTCCGCTTTGCTGAGAGGAAGCTGTTGCGGGTGTAGCAGAAAAGGCAAAAATTACTGCCATCCACACAAAACAGAGCACCAACAGTAATTTCCGTTTAGTCTTAGTGCTTAATATTATTTTCATTTTTCTTTGTGAGCTTACGGCGGGAACCGTCGGGATTCTGAATAATTATTGAGCCTAACTGTGCCTCTAAATTTCGGCGGTAGCTTTCTATATACTCCTGACGAAGCTTTTGCTGCTCTTGACTCTCCTTAGCTGTTAAACCTTGGGTCTTGGCTTTTTTTGCAAGCTCATTTATGCGTTTTATCTTCTCGTCTGTCATAATACACTTCCCTAATAACAATACTTACACACTAATTATATACCATACTTCCCGTATTTTCAATTGTGTTTTTGGCTCATTTGTGTTAGAATGGGATTCAGGTGAGATGAATGGCACAGGTATATTTAAGTTTAATGAGTAATTTTGAAAACCGCGGTGAATATCTTAATCGCGCACTTTGGGCTGTTAACGCATTGCCTGAAACAAAGGTAACAAATGTTGGCAGGGTTTACGAAACCGCAATAAATGGCGAGAAACCCGAAAACTTTTTGACAGCCGCTGTAAGAATAGAAACAGAGCTTTCGCCAAAAATTCTTCTAGGCGCTCTACACGGTATTGAAGCCGCTATGGGTAGGAACAGAAGTAACAAGGCTTGTGTTATAGATTTGGATATACTTATGTATGAAGATTGCGAAATCGCGGACCGAGAGCTAACACTGCCCCACCCTGAAATTATGAACAGACCCTATATACTTTCGGCACTGCTCAGCATATATGCAGATAGAGCTTTTAAGGACCAACTGCGGGAGATTGACGACGGCAACACCAAGGTTACCGGCGAGGGGCTTTATATGCCGCTTTGAATGAATATTAACCAAAAATCTGCTAATAATCATAAAAGAGAGGACGGTTAGGTTATGAAAATTTTATTTTATGATACCAAGCCTTACGACAAGGATTCCTTTGAAAAGGTTTTGCCCAACTACGGCGATATAACTATAGACTACCTTAAAACGGATATTTCCATACGCACTGTAAGCCTTAGTCAGGGCTATGATGCCGTATGTGTTTTTGTGGCTTCCGACCTGAGTGAAGAAATAGTAAACGCTTTGGGTGACTATGGTGTTAAGCTTATACTTCTGCGCTGTGCGGGCTTTAATAATGTAGATTTAACGGTGGCGGCAAATAGGGGTATAACCGTTATGCGTGTGCCCGGTTACTCACCGGAAGCGGTAGCGGAGCATGCTTTAGCCTTAGCCTTTGCGGTTAACCGTCATATTCATAAGGCATATATTAAGGTGCGTGAAAACAACTTCAGCCTTATGGGACTTACAGGTATGAACTTCTTCGGAAAAACCGCAGGCATCATAGGAACGGGCAAAATCGGCGCCGCAATGGCAAAAAACTGTCATGGAATAGGCATGAAGGTGATAGCCTACGATAAATATCCCAACCCCGAACTCTCCTTTGTAGAATATGTAAGCTTAGATGAGTTGTTCCGCCGCAGTGACCTTATCTCTCTGCACTGCCCCCTTATGGAAGAAACTTATCATATAATTGACCTATCCGCAATTGAAAAAATGAAGGACAATGTTATCCTTGTGAACACATCTCGCGGTGCGCTGATTAGCACTGAGGACCTTATTAAAGGAATTCGTATGCACAAATTTTCAGGTGTTGGGCTGGATGTTTACGAGGAGGAGCACGAAAATGTTTTCGAAAACCGCGAAGACGATATTTTGGAAACCTCAGTTACGGCTCGTCTGCTCTCCTTTCCAAATGTGATAGTAACCTCCCATCAGGGCTTTTTAACTGCGGAAGCTCTTGAAGCCATAAGCCAGACCACACTTGATAACGCACAGAGTTATCTTTTGAGCAAACCGATAGAAAGCAACATTGTTAAGGCATAATAATAAATATTTTTTATCATCAAGCAGCGCTTTGTGTTTTAAAGCGTTGCTTTTTTGCATTTAATTATCTGCTTTGCTATTGACAAGGGAGAATAAAAGTTATATAATAACATATGAACAAATGAGCATATGTTATTATAGAGGTGATATTTGATGGCAGCAAAATTATATGAATGCTGTGAACATCAGCATAAACACAATGCACCGCAGGTGCTTGACGAAATGCTAAGCGACGACGAATTTTTCGAGGTGGCAGATTTATTCAAAATGTTCGGTGACTCAACCCGCCTTAAAATTCTTTTTGCCCTTTCCCGTGCCGAGCTTTGCGTTTGCGAAATAACAGAGCTTATCGGTATGACCCAAAGTGCCGTTTCCCACCAATTACGGGTGCTGAAAAGCGCAAGGCTGATTAAATACCGCAGAGCAGGAAAGACTGTTTATTATTCACTGGCAGACAGCCATGTAAAAACAATACTCGCCCAAGGTGTTGAGCACATTGAGGAATAATTACGGAGTGACATAATATG
>JAZNRT010000056.1:0-21727 GCA_045590875.1 Acutalibacteraceae bacterium | reverse complement strand
GAATGCATCTGTTACAATAGATGGAAATGTTAAATCAAAAATAGGCGAAGGATTTTTTATTCTGTTGGGAGTTGTTGAGGGAGATACCGAAGCCGAAGCAAAATTACTGGCGCAAAAAACTGCTAATCTTCGCATTTTCTGTGACAGTGACGATAAAATGAATTTATCTTTACTGCAAATAGACGGTGGCGCTCTTGTTGTTTCTCAGTTCACTCTTTGTGCAGATACCAGAAAGGGCAACCGTCCCTCGTTCATCGGCGCTATGCAACCAGATAAAGCAAACGAGCTTTATGAATACTATATGCAGGAGCTAAAAAATCTTGGTGTTTCTAAGGTTGGTTCAGGTGAGTTCGGTGCTGATATGTTATGCGAGATAAATAACGATGGCCCTGTAACCATCATTCTTGATACAGATACTTGGAAAAGGTAAAAGCTTATGAATATAAAAACATTTTCTCCTCACGGCCTTTCTGCCAACTGCTATGCTTTGGAAATTGAAAACGAAATAGCTTTAATAGATGTGGGCTTTGCAACTTCTGAAATTTTGGAATATGTTAAAGGGAATAAAGAAAAAATAAAGTACATTCTTTTAACCCATAATCATTACGACCATATCTGCGGAGTCGAGGAGGTTTTGCGCCACACAGAAGCTCAGCTTGCTCTGCATAAAGCGGATGCTGAAAACCTGACAGATGTTAACTACAATCTCACTTTGCTTGCAGGCGTGCCTAACCCCCAAATTTCTGCCGATATAAAGCTTTCGCACGGCGATTCTCTGCCTCTTGGCGGCAAGGAAATAAAGGTTATTCATACTCCGGGTCACACATTAGGTGGTGTGTGCTATGTGGTTGATGATATTATTTTCAGCGGTGACACCCTCTTTTGCGGAACCGTTGGCAGAACCGATTTTTTGGGCGGTGATTTCGGCACTCTTTGTACTTCTTTAAAAAGGCTCGCAGAGCTTTCAGGCGATTATAGAATATATGCAGGCCACGATGTGCCAACCACACTAAAAAGAGAATTAGAAACAAACCCGTATTTTAGGATGTAATAATGAAGATTTATATTAAGGGTCATAATTTTATTTACGAAATCGAAAAGCTATGCAGAATATTTCTGCCCTTTAATAAGATTGAATTCGTGAAGCAGGGTGAATGGGATGCTGCTGTAACTTGTGAAAAGGGTGAAAAATATGTGCTGTATGCAGCGCTTAAGCTAGACGGCAGCTTTGCAGAGTACAAAGAGGAAACACAGCCTTTAGACGATAAGGAATGTGAGCGTGCTTTGGCGGTGCTGTTATACCGCTGTTTTCAGGAAATCACGGGCTACTCCTCCCGCTGGGGTATACTAACGGGTGTGCGTCCCGCAAAACTATTTTCCCATATGTCGCAGGATATCGGTATGGCTGCCACAGAGGAATATTTCAGAAAAAAACTGCTTGTATCAAAGGAAAAGATTGATTTATGCCGAAAGGCAATAGCAGGTGAGGGTGAAATCACCGATCTTTCTCAGCCCCAATCTTTTAGCCTTTACATCGGTATTCCTTTTTGCCCAAGTCGTTGTTCATATTGTTCTTTTGTATCCCATTCGGTTGAAAGGGCAAAAAAACTGATTCCCGAATATGTAGAGCTGCTTTGCAGGGAAATAGAAGAAACGGGCAAAATTGCCAGAACCTGTGGATTAAAACTTGAAACCGTGTATATTGGCGGCGGAACTCCTACCACACTTTCGGGGGATCAACTCACAAAGCTTATGGATACAGTAAAAAAATCATTCAATTTAGAGGCTGTGCGTGAATATACTGTAGAAGCGGGAAGACCCGACACAATTACCGCCGAGCGTCTTGATGCTATAAAGCAGGGTGGTGCCACAAGAATAAGCATAAATCCGCAGACTATGAATGATGAGGTGCTTAAAAATATTGGCAGACATCATACAGCAGAGCAAACGGTTAATGCATTCTCTCTTGCCCGTGAGGCTGGTTTTCAAAATATAAATATGGATTTAATCGCAGGTCTTCCAACTGACAGCTATGAAAGCTTTAAAAGTACCGTTTCGGAAATAATAAAGCTAGACCCCGAAAGCGTTACAATTCATACCCTTTGTATGAAGCGCTCTGCTAATCTTAACAAGAGCGGTGAATACCCACAGCTAAAAATGGGGGATGAGGCTTCAAAAATGCTTGATTACGGAAAAACCATGCTTGAGGCTAAGGGTCATAACCCATACTATATGTACCGCCAAAGTAAAATGGTGGGTAATTTAGAAAATGTGGGCTATGCTAAGGCAGGCTACGAGGGCTTATATAATGTATATATTATGGATGAAACCCACACTATTCTCGCCTGCGGCGCATCCGCAGTAACCAAATTAAGAAAATATGGTGAAAATTATATTGAAAGAATTTATAATTTTAAATATCCTTATGAATATATAAGTCGTTTTGACGAACAGCTTAAAAGGAAGGAGCGCATTTTAAGCTTCTATGGTAAATAATATCTACAAAATCAATGAGCTTATAAGGAATAATCCCAATGGGTTTGTGGATGGCGTTGAAAATGAGTATCACAACAGAATTAAAGACATAGCCAAAAAAATAAACGATAATAGTAATATAAAGATTATGCTTCTTGCAGGCCCTTCGGCTTCGGGAAAAACCACAGGCGCTCACATTCTTCGTGACTACCTGATTGAAATGGGACATAGAACGGAAATAATCTCCTTAGATGACTTTTTCAAACCCCACGAAAGAATGCCTTTGGATGAATTTGGTAATATGGATTTTGAGAGCGTACATTCTTTAGAAACAGAGGAAATAAAGGAATGCTTTAACAATCTTCTGCAAGAAAACCAAGCGGAGCTTCCAATTTTTAATTTTCATACAAAACGTCGAGAAAATCACAAAAGGAAAATAACACTTGGCGACAACGATTTGGTTATAGTAGAAGGTCTGCACGCTTTACATCCTTTAATTGCTGACGGATTACCCCAAGCTTCGCTTTTAAGATTGTATGTAAGCGTGGTAGGCTGTTATGTAGATAATGCAGGCAGAAGGCTTATAGATAGCCGAAATATACGTCTTATGCGCCGACTGTCCAGAGATATGATATATCGCAATTCCCCACCCGAAAGAAGCCTTGACCTTTGGAGTAGTGTAGTTAGGGGAGAGGATAAGTATCTCTGTCCGCATCGACATACTGCTGAAATTGAACTTATATCCTTTCACGATTATGAGCTGTGCGTTTTTAAGGGGATTATGTATGATATTTTAAATAATCTTCCCGAAACTGTGGAAAATTATAATTGCGTAAAGGCTATAATCAACGCTATGAATTGCGCAGAAACTTTAGATATAAATTACGTTCCTGAAAATTCTCTTATTCGTGAATTTATGCGGGGCGGTAAATATGAATAATTGTATAGAAAGGTATGAAAAATATGCGGAAATTTGATGAAACAATTGCAAAGGCAAAGGAAATTTTAGGAGAAACAGGTAAAGCCGCAGAAGTTGTTATTAAAACACAAAAGCTCAAATTGGATATTGCTTCACTTAAATCGGATATCAATAAGGTATATGCCGCTTTAGGCCGTTTGGCATATAAAAACGCAGTAGATGGCGATGAAAACGCAGAAGAAGCGGCAACACTTGTTGCTGAAATTTCCGATAAAAACAAGGAATTGGAAGAGATGGAAGGTCAGTTAGCAGAGCAAAAAGGCAGCTCTGTTTGTAGCTGTGGTGCAGTAAATAAGGCAGAGTCCAAATACTGCAGCACCTGCGGAAAAGAGCTGTAAATCTCAAAAAAGAGGGACTATAATGGAAAAGGTTTTAAACATAGGGCTTGTTATAGCAGATAAGGATGAATATTCACCTATACTCAACTATGTTAAGAAGTACGGCGGTGAAGCAGTGGATATATTTGGCTTAAAAACCCACATATTTTCTATGCCTATTGTTGGTGGAATCTGCCGTATACATAGTATACTTTGCGGCACAGGAAAGGTTAATGCCGCCACTGCCACCGCTTTTCTTATAGATAGAGGTGCCGAGGTCATTGTTAATCTAGGCCTTTCGGGGGGAATATCAGGTGTTGCACGAGGTGATGTGGTGCTTGCGACAAGGCTTTTAGAGCACGATTTTGATTTAATGTGCTTAGGCTATAAGCTTGCCGAAAAACCAGGTCAGCAGTATATTTATTCTGCTAATGATAAATTAAATGCACATTTTAAAAAGCTGTTTCCCGAAATTAAAGAGGGCGCAATGGTAACGGGCGACTGCTTCGTTAGCGACCCTGTGTTAAGGGACAAGCTCAAGAATGAGTTTTCTGCCGTAGCCTGTGATATGGAATCGGCAGCGGTGGCATATGTTTGTCATATTTCGGGTGTTCCGTTTGCGGCTGTCAGAAGAATTTCAGATGATGCCGGAGAAGACGCAACCACCGATTACAGAAGTATGAATACCCTTGCAGAAAGCTACAATATGGATATAGTAATGCAGGGAATTTCACAGTTAAATATAAGTCTTTTCAAGAATTAAATCACGCACGGCTTTGTTAAATGTAATAAAAACCTACAAAAATTTGTACAAAATAAACAAATAACAGTGCCAAAATTCGTCGTAAGAACAAAAGATTTCCCCTAACACTTGATTTTATTGAAGATTTGTGATACAACTATATTGTGCTTAAAATAAGCAAACATAAAGCGTTTATGCGCTATGTAAAATTAGGAGGATTATGAAAATGAACAAGACAGAATTGATCGCTGCAGTAGCAGAAAAAGCAGGTCTTAGCAAGAAGGATGCAGATAAAGCAGTTGCTGCTTTCATCGACACTATCACATCCGAATTAAAAGCCGGCAACAAAATCCAGATGGTAGGCTTCGGTACTTTCGAAGTTAAGAACCGTCCTGAGAGAACCGGTCGCAATCCCCAGACAAAAGAAACCATCGTTATCCCTGCTTCCAAAGCTCCCGCTTTCAAGGCAGGTAAAGCATTCAAGGATGCTGTTAAATAATTAAGGTTTATTAAGAGAACCGCCCTTGAGTTTAAAGGGCGGTTTTGCTTTATTCAAAAGGTGATTTAATGAGATTAGATAAGTATTTAAAAATATCTAGAATTATAAAGCGACGCACCGTTGCAAACGAAGCTTGTGATGCGGGTCGCGTTTCTGTAAACGGCAAGCCTGTTCGCGCCTCCTATAGCGTAAAGGTGGGCGACGTGCTGGAGATTTCCTTTGGTACTCACACAGTTAAAGCTGAGATATTGAATGTAAATGAGTATGCCAAAAAGGAAGAAGCGGCACTGATGTATAAAATACTTTAATAAAATTGTTCTCCTTATCATAGTATTTAAAGTAATACCTTGAAAGGGGAGCTTTTTTGTGCCCGAAGAAAAATTAAATAACCCTCAGAATATAATTATGGAAAGCTGTAAGCACTTGGTTTTGAGCGGTGTAAAGGAAGTGCTTAGCTTTGACGAAGAGGCAGTAAGCCTTGAAACCGAGCTGGGCAGACTGGAAATACGCGGAAAAAATATGCATATTATTTCCTTTGATACATCAGGCGGAGATATGGTGATAGACGGCTATATTTATGCCCTTGTTTACACAAAAGCCACAAAGCCACAAAGCTTTATAAAGCGGGTGTTCAGATAATATGCGGCTTGATTTCAGCAACACACAGCAGTTTTATACATTTTTATTAGCTATTGCGTTAGGCGCGGTATATTGCCTAGCTTATGATATAGTCCGTTTCACCTTTTCGGGGTATAAATCAGGCGGACTCGTTGTGTTTTTAGTTGATGTGTTGTATTTCCTGATAATAGGTGTAACAACCTTTGTATTTTTTGTTTTGCTTTGCAAGGGAGTAATACGGGTATATGTTTTTATTGGTATAGGTATAGGTTTTTTTATTTTTCGGCTATTACTGTCGCCGTTAATTCGGTGTATATTAAAGTGTATAGAAAAATTTATAAAGATATTATTTTCACTAATTATGAAACCGATTGAGTGGTTGATTTCATTATTAGGTAAATTGTTTGAAGTCATAGCGGTGAATTTAAGGAAAATAGCCTTGTGGATATTGGATAAGTTTAAAAAAGTGTTTAATAAACTATTAGTAAAAATCAGTAACAAAAATGGTAAAAGATCGCCAAAGGCAAACAAAAAACCTAAGAAAACAAAAAAAGTTACTTAAAATTTAAAAAAGTTGCAAAAAAGCCTTGCAAGTATAGCCGACAATGTTGTATAATGCAAGAGAAATAAGAATGATAGTGCGATATTTAAAATCAAGGATATAGGTAAAGTAAATGAAAAGTTATATATTCCGCTTTGCATTGTTGGGCTTTGCTTGTTATTTGGTTATTAGTTGTGTAAAGCTTCAAATAGAATTGGTTAATCAAAAGCAGGTTTTAAGCGAACAGCGGCAACAGAATACAGAAATTGAATTAGAGATAGAACGACTCTCTAATTTAATAGAAAACGGCGACGATGCGGATTTTATTGAAGATGCCGCAAGGGAAAGACTAGGCTTTGTTTTTCCCGATGAAGAAGTGTATAAAAGCGTTACAGGCAATTAGCTTTGTAATGTTAGTTTTAAGGAGGATAACCGCGGGTTATGCAATTAGTTGTTGGTGAGATAGTTGAGGGTAGGGTTACCGGAATAACCAATTTCGGTGTGTTCATTGATATTGGCGAAGGTAAAACAGGTATGGTACATATTTCCGAGGTAGCACAGACCTATGTTAATCAAATTAGTGATTTTGTAAAGCAAGGGGATATGGTAAAGGCTAAGGTGCTTTCTGTGTCTGAAGAGGGAAAGGTTAGCCTTTCAATGAAAAAGGCTCAGGAGCAAAAATCACGCGAAAAGCGTCAACCGCGTCCTCAGGCAGAAAGTAAACCCGATATGTCTTATGTTTGGAGTGCTAAAAAAAGCGAATCCTCCAGTTTCGAAGATATGTTAAGTAAATTTAAACAAACCAGCGACGAAAAATTCTCTGATTTAAAGAGAAAGAATTTCGAAACCCGACGTCCGAGACGTGGTTCGGGTGAAGGCTGATATATAAATTTAAGTTTTTAGCGGGATTTTTTATATATCCCGCTTTTTGCTATATTAAAAACAAAGGAAAAGCCAATGATTAAAGAAATTAACACATCACTAATAGAAGAGGCGGTTGCCCGCCTTTGCGTAGAGGCGAACAAGGTATTACCGCAGGATTTATGCTCAAAGCTTAAAGAGTGTGAAGGCTGCGAAACCAACAGTTTAGCTAAGGATATACTAGCCGACTTACAGCGAAATATTGATGCCGCCACCGAGCTTGACATTCCCGTTTGCCAGGATACAGGTATGGCGGTTGTGTTTATGGAGATAGGTCAGGATGTGCATTTTACGGGTAAATTATTGCGTGATGCCGTGAATGAGGGCGTGGCGCGAGGATATAACGAGGGGTTACTCCGCAAATCGGTGGTCTCGGACCCAATTTTAAGAAGTAATACTAACAACAACACACCTGCGGTTCTGCACACCGAAATAGTAGCGGGTAATGAAGTAAAAATTACCGTTGCACCTAAGGGCTTCGGCAGCGAAAATATGAGTAAAATTTATATGCTAACCCCCGCTGCTAGTGAAGAAGAAATAATAGAATGTGTAGTGTCAACAGTGAAAACTGCGGGTGGAAACCCTTGTCCACCCTTGGTAGTAGGAGTTGGAATCGGCGGAGATTTTGAATTGTCGGCAATCCTTTCTAAAAAAGCCTTGTGCCGATCTATATCACAGCGTAATGGTGATAAGTACTATGCCCAGCTTGAGGAGAAAATGCTAAAACGAATAAATGAAACCAATGTAGGGCCTCAAGGTTTTGGCGGAAATACAACCGCACTTGCTGTTAATATTGAAAAATATGCAACTCATATTGCGAGTTTGCCCCTTGCAGTTAATATTGGTTGCCACGTTACCCGCCATAAAACAGAGATAATAAAATAACGGAGAAATAAATGAATTATTTAAGATTTAGCGCCCCTTGTCTTTTCGGGCTTGAAAGTGTGCTTGGTGATGAACTCCGCCGTATGGAAGCCACAGATGTTGAAGTTTCCAACGGTAGGGTGGATTTTAGCGGTGACAATAATATGTTGGCACGCGCCAATATATGCTCCCGATATGCAGAAAGAATCCTTATTAAATTGGGTAGCTTTAAAGCCCTAAGCTTTACCGATTTGTTCGACGGCGTAGCAGAGCTTCCTTGGGAAAATTATATTGGAAAGTTCAACGCTTTTCCTGTAAAGGGCTGGAGTATAGATTCAGCACTTCACAGCATACCTGATTGCCAATCAATTATAAAAAAAGCAATAGTGTCTCGCCTTTCTAAAAAATACGGTATAGAATGGTTTGAGGAGAGCGGCGCTGTAATGCCTGTTCGCTTTTCTATACATAAGGATGAAGTATCATTAACTATTGATACTTCGGGAGAAGGACTTCATAAACGTGGCTATCGCCGCAAGTCAAACGATGCACCATTAAAGGAAACTCTTGCTGCGGGTATGTGTGATATTGCGCGAATTTATCCCGATACTCAGTTTTTAGACCCCTTTTGCGGCTCAGGAACCTTGGTTATTGAAGCGGCGTTAAAGGCGGCGAATATAGCGCCGGGTATCCGCAGATATTTTAGTGCGGAAAATTTTGATTTTATCCCAAAAGAAGTGTGGCAGCAGGAAAGGGCAAGGGCGCTTGACCTGATTCGTCACGACATAGATTTTCACGCAGAGGCTTCGGATATTGATCCTGCATGTGTAGAACTAACCCTAAATAATGCCGCAAAGGCGGGAGTTGGCAAATATATTTCGGCAAAAGTAGCCGATGTTTCAAGCTTAAAGCTCCCTCAGGGCAGAACCCTTCTTATTACCAACCCACCCTACGGCGAGCGCCTTTTGGATATTAAGGAAGCCGAGCGCCTTTATAAAATAATGGGTGGGGTTTTTGAGAAGGAGCAGGGTAAGAAATACTATGTTATCAGCCCTCATGACGATTTTGAAAAGCTGTTTGGCAGACCTGCCGACAAGCGCAGAAAGCTGTATAACGGTATGATAAAGTGTCAGCTTTATATGTATTTTAAATAACTCGTTTCGGAGGAAGTATGAAAACAGTTTTTATAATCAATCCCCATGCAGGTAAAGAAATAGTTCAGACTAGGCTTATTTCAGAGCTTAAAAGCAGAGGTATAGAGTATTACCTAACTGAATATGCAGGTCACGGAAGTAAGCTCGCCCGCGAGTTGGCAGAGAAAGGCGAAGAAATACGCATTTTTTCCTGTGGCGGAGAGGGAACAAACTATGAAGTGTTGAGCGGCATAGTGGGTATGAAAAATGTTACTATGGGCATTGTGCCCTGCGGTACAGGTAATGATTTTTTGAAATATTTCAATAATAATTCTGCTTTTTTAGATTTAAACGACCAATTAGAAGGAACAGAATTTTATATTGACCTTATCAAGGTGTCCTCAGAAGGTAAGGAATATTATAGTCTTAATTCCTGCTCTGCTGGTATGGATGCAATGGTTTGTGAAAATGCTGTAAAATTCAAAAAGCTGCCACTTTTAAATAAATTTTCATATGAGCTGGCAATTGTTTACACGCTTTTTCAAAAATTCGGTAAGAAGATAAACTTCCATATAGATGGAAAGGAATATAACGGAGTTCCAAGTCTGTTTGCAGTTTGTGCCAACGCCCCCTTTTATGGTGGTGGATATAAGTGTGCGCCTAGAGCCAATCCGTCAGACGGATATCTAAACTATAGCATTATAGCCACAAAATCTAAGCTCAAATTGATTACAATACTTAATAAATATAAAAAAGGAACCCATATTGATTTAGATATATGTATTCACGGTGAGTGCAAGGAAATGGTATATAATGCCGATAGCCCAATAACCTTTAATATCGATGGAGAGGTTTATAAATTTAAGGATGTTGTGTGCAGCGTTGTAACTAAGGGATTAAAGCTATCACTCCCCAAAAGTGTTGCAAAGGATTTTTTGGGAAAACTAACTGCAATAATGCCGAGCGCATCCTTAAACGCATAAAAACCATATAAAAAACATAGAATCAAGTAGTTATTTAAAAATTTTTTACAAATTTTTTCTAATAACTACTTGATTTTTTTGAAAAATGGTATATTATATATATTAGCACTCAGGGTATTAGAGTGCTAATATCCTGAAATATTAAATTTGGAGGAATAGAAATGACTATTAAACCTTTATCCGACCGTATAGTTATAAAAATGGTCGAAGCTGAAGAAACCACCAAAAGCGGAATCATTCTTGCAGGCTCTGCCAAAGAAAAGCCTGAAGTTGCCGAGGTTGTGGCAGTAGGTCCCGGAGGCTTGGTAGATGGTAAAGAGGTAGAAATGACCTTGAAGGTAGGCGACAAGGTGCTTATAAGCAAATATGCAGGCACAGAAGTGAAGTTAGACGGTGTAGAATACAGCATTCTCCGCCAGTGCGATGTTCTTGCAATAGTTGAATAATAGGAGGAATTAAATATGGCTAAAGATATTATTTTTGGCGAAGAAGCCCGCAAGGCTTTGCAAGCAGGTGTAGATAAGCTTGCCGATGCAGTTAAGGTTACATTAGGTCCTAAGGGTAGAAATGCAGTTCTGGATAAGAAATACGGCGCTCCCCTTATTACCAACGATGGTGTTACTATAGCTAAAGAAATTGAACTTGACGATCCTTTTGAAAATATGGGTGCGCAGCTTGTTAAAGAGGTTGCCACTAAAACAAATGATGTTGCAGGTGACGGAACTACTACTGCAACAGTGCTTGCACAGGCACTTATTTGTGAGGGTATGAAAAATGTTGCCGCTGGCGCAAATCCAATGGTTGTTAAAAAAGGTATGAAAATGGCTGTAGAAACAGCAGTAGAAGCAATTAAGTCCAACTCGCAGCGTGTACAGGGCTCCGATGATATTGCCCGCGTTGCTACTGTTTCCGCAGGCGACGAATTTATCGGTAAGCTTATTGCTGAGGCTATGGATAAGGTTTCAGCCGACGGTGTTATTACTGTTGAAGAATCCAAAACAGCAGAAACATATTCTGAAGTTGTTGAGGGTATGCAGTTTGACCGTGGCTATATCACACCTTATATGGCTACCGATGCTGAAAAAATGGAAGCCGTACTCGACGAGCCTCTTATCCTTATAACAGATAAGAAAATCTCTAATATACAGGAAATTCTTCCCCTTTTAGAGCAAATTGTTCAGGCGGGTAAAAAGCTTCTCATTATTGCCGAGGATATTGAGGGTGAAGCACTTTCCACCTTAATTATGAACAAGCTTCGCGGCACCTTCACCTGTGTTGGGGTTAAGGCTCCCGGCTTTGGTGACAGACGTAAGGAAATGCTCCGCGACATTGCTGTTCTCACAGGCGGCGAAGTGATTTCTGAGGAATTAGGTCTTGAGCTTAAAGAAACCACACTTCAGCAGTTGGGCACAGCCCGTCAGGTAAAGGTTGGTAAAGAAGACACAATTATTGTTGACGGTGCAGGTAATTCAGATGAAATCAAGGCAAGAATCAGCCAGATTAAAGCTCAGATTGAAACCACTACCTCTGAATTCGACCGTGAAAAGCTTCAGGAACGTTTGGCTAAGCTTTCAGGTGGCGTTGCTGTTATTAAGGTTGGCGCCGCTACTGAAATTGAAATGAAGGAACAAAAGCTTAGAATTGAAGATGCCCTTGCCGCTACCAAGGCAGCAGTTGAAGAAGGTATTGTTGCAGGCGGTGGTGTTGCACTTGTAAACGCAATGTCTGCAGTTGAGGGTCTTGTTGAAAAAACCGAAGGCGATGAAAAGACAGGTGTTCGCATAGTTCTTAAATCTTTAGAAGCACCTATTCGTCAGATTTCTGCCAATGCAGGTCTTGAAGGCTCGGTAATTATTGATAAAATCGTTACAAGCGGAAAAGCCAACTATGGCTTCGATGCTTATCGCGAAGAATATACCGATATGATTAAAGCGGGTATTGTTGACCCAACAAAGGTTACCCGTTCAGCACTTCTTAATGCATCTTCCGTTGCATCTATGGTTCTCACAACCGAAACCTTAGTTGCCGAAAAGAAGGAAGACGCTGCCGCCGCTAATGCTGCCGCTGCAGCAGCCGCCGCAGGAGCAGGCGGAATGTACTAATTTATATTCCTTTTGAGCGCCCATATGCCAGACATATGGGTGCTCAATTTTTTATAATTTAATTTAACTTCTCGGCACTTGCAAAGATAACAACAAAATGTTATAATGTATTTGTATTTTTATGTGTTTTTGTAGTTTGTATATTTTTTGCTGAAATTTATAATAATATAACCGTAAGAAAGGCGGTTATATTATGGAAGAAAAATCGGTTAAAATTCAGGATAACGAAGAAAATGAAAACTCCGAAAGCACTGAAAACAGCGAAAAAGATACTGGAAACGAAAACCTCGAATCAATAGAAAAGATGGGCTCAATTACCACGACAAAAGGCAGGCATACAATTCACTGTCTTACGGTTGTGGGGCAAATTGAAGGGCATTTCATTTTGCCATCACAGAATAAAACCACAAAGTATGAGCACGTTATTCCTCAGCTTGTAGCAATTGAAGAGGATAAGGATATCGAAGGTCTTATAATCATTTTAAACACCGTTGGCGGTGATGTTGAGGCAGGGCTCGCAATAGCGGAATTGATTGCGGGTATGAAAACCCCAACAGTATCCTTAGTATTGGGCGGAGGTCATTCAATAGGTGTGCCCCTTGCGGTATCCGCAAAGCGCTCTTTCATAGCACCTTCAGCAACAATGACTCTACATCCTGTTCGCACTTCGGGGCTTGTTTTAGGTGTTCCCCAAATGCTTAATTATTTCGATAAAATGCAGGATAGAATTATTCGCTTTGTTACTGATAATTCACGCATACCCGCCGCAAGATTTAAAGAGCTTATGCTGAATGTGGGTGAACTCGTTACCGATATGGGCACAGTTTTAGAAGGGGAAACCGCTGTTAAGGAAGGTCTTATTGACAATCTAGGTGGCTTAAGCGAGGCTATGGAATGCCTCTACCAAATGATTGAGGATAACGAAGAAAAGCATAGAAACGGCGGTGATGAGGAATGATTCTTCACACCGTAATGACTGCCGATATGATTTTCCCACAAAAGGAGAGCCCATATAAATACTATAAGCTAAAGCACGGCTTTGCAGAATATGAAATGGTAGAGGGCAAAATGGTGGTACGGCGTATTAACTCAACCAACCCTGCCGATTACCTTAACAATCAAAGTTTTAATATACAATAAGGGTGCACAGCACCCATACATAATAAAGAGGTGTTACATAAATGGCAGCAGCCAAAAACAGTACCAAATCAAAAAAGAATACTAAGCAGACTTCAAAGAAGAAGCGCCCTACAAGTGCCACTGCAACGCAAATTGAACAAATGCAGGAGCAGTTGCCATTATCCGGCAAAAAGCAGATACGGGCAATAATTTTGTTTGCTGTTGCGGTTTTCCTTATGTTTGTTGCAATAATCCGAACAGACGAGGTTAATGTCTGGAATTGGCTTCATAACACGATGTTCGGTCTTTTCGGTATTTGTGCTTATATTATGCCGATAATGCTGGGTGTTGTGGCGGTTATGAGTGCGCTTGAAAGGCAGTATGATAAATTTGCTGTAAGGCTATGCGAATCCTCGTTGCTTGTATGGTTTATTTCGGCAGCTATGGATATTTTTTCCAATATATCCGCAGAAGAGGAATTTATAAATCATTTATCCACTGCGTTTTCCTACGATAAGGTTTACGGCGGTGCATTCGGTGCTATTTTAGGACATCCTCTTTATAAAATGATGGGAGGAACAGGCTCTAAAATAACAATAATAATATTGATTATTGTTATGCTTATGCTAATCAGCGGAACCACCTTGATTTCCGCATACAGAATGCTTGCAAAGCCAATAAAAAGTGCAGGACAGGCTATAGAAAACAGAATTGAAGAAAATGAAAAGCGCCGAGTAGAGATTATGTCAACCCGCTCTGAATTAGATATTCCAATGGCGGGGGAAGAACGAGAAAAATCAGTTGAAGAGGTTACAGAAAAGCCCTTGAATGTGGCGGAAAAGCGTCGCAGAGTAATTGCTGCATATCGGGGTGAGGATGCATTACCGGGTAATGATACTGAAAATGCGGATGCAACCGATAGACCCGAAACCTCTACCGACGAATTTTTGGAAGAAGCCAACATAGAACAGATTACAATAGAAGCGGAAATTAACCCCGAAAACAAGGGAGAAACTAACGAGCAAGAAGCCGCCGAAAATAACAAACCGGTAATACCCGAAGGCATATCTTTAAGTGAAATACCAGAGGATGAAGAAGCTTACCGTTTTCCACCTCTATCTCTTTTGCAAGAGGGTGTCAGCGGCGGTGCAGCAGGTGCTCAGGACTACGAAGCGGTTGGAGAACAGCTGGTTAATATACTTCGTAGCTTTGGTGTTGAAACCAAAATTATCAATATCAGCGTTGGCCCGTCTATAACAAGATATGAGCTGCAGCCTGCGGCAGGTGTTAAGATTAGTAAAATCACAAGTCTTTCCGATGATATTACAATGAACCTTGCAACAGCAGGTGTACGCATAGAAGCACCTATTCCAAATAAGCCTGCAGTGGGCATTGAGGTTCCAAACAAAAAATCAAATATCGTTACTATCAGAGAAATTATAGATTCCAAGGCATTTACAAGCTCCAAATCAAAGCTGACTGTGGCTATGGGTAAGGATATTGCAGGCACACCTGTTGTTACCGATATTGCAAAAATGCCTCACGGACTCATTGCAGGTGCCACAGGCTCAGGTAAATCGGTTTGTATCAACTCAATTGTAATGTGCATTCTTTATAATGCCACTCCTGATGAAGTCAAGCTGCTTATGATTGACCCAAAGGTTGTAGAATTGGGTGTTTATAACGGCATACCTCATCTTTTAGTTCCCGTAGTTACCGACCCTAGAAAGGCGGCGGGCGCTTTAGGTTGGGCAGTAACCGAAATGGAAAAACGTTATAAAATGTTTGCTGAAAATGATGTTAGAAATCTTGAGGGCTATAACCGCTTGGCAGAAAAAAGCGATAATCTTATAAAAATGCCCCATATTGTAATAATTGTAGATGAGCTGGCTGACTTAATGCTTACCGCCTCTCACGAGGTGGAGGATTCTATCAACCGTATTGCCGCCAAAGCTCGTGCGGCGGGTATGCATCTGCTTATTGCCACACAGCGTCCCTCAGTTGATGTTATTACTGGTACAATTAAAAACAATATTCCTTCACGTATAGCATTTGCCGTTTCCTCAATGGCAGATAGCCGTACGATTCTTGATATGGGTGGAGCAGAAAGACTTTTGGGTCGCGGTGATATGCTGTTTAATCCCGTTGGTGCAATCAAGCCCCGAAGAATACAGGGTTGTTTTGTAAGTGACGACGAGGTAGAAGCCGTTGTTGAATTCATAAAGGGTATTAGAACCGATGAATACGATAGCGACATTATGGATGAAATTGAACGTCAAGCTGCGGCATCAAAAGATAAAGGCGCCAAGAGTAGTTCTGAATCTTCATCCGACGATGCAGACCCAATGCTTGGTGCGGCTATTGAATGTGTTGTTGAAAACGGACAGGCATCCACCTCACTTTTACAGCGCCGTTTGAAACTTGGTTATGCAAGGGCTGCAAGAATTATGGATGAAATGGCGGAGCGGGGAATTATCGGTCCTTACGAGGGCGCAAAGCCTCGCGCCGTGCTTATAACAAAATCACAGCTTTTGGAGATGCAGGCAAGAACCGACGACCTCGCGGAAGAAGAATAATATGTTTTTACCAATTAACAAAGATGATATGAAGTCTCGCGGGTGGAGTGAGTGCGATTTTATAATCGTTTCAGGCGATGCTTATGTAGACCACCCCACCTTTGGCACAGCTATTATTTCCCGCGTGCTTGAAAATGCAGGCTATAGGGTTGGTATAATTTCGCAACCAAACTGGTGCAGCGACGATGATTTCAAACGACTCGGTACACCTAAATACGGTTTTATGGTTAATGCCGGTAATATTGATTCAATGGTTGCCCACTATACGGCGGCAAAGCGCAAGCGCAGTACCGATGCATATTCACCTGCCAATCGTGCAGGTCTCCGCCCCGACAGAGCGGTTACTGTATATTCAAATGCAATCCGCCGAATTTTTGGCAACATTCCAATAATAATCGGTGGGCTTGAGGCTTCTTTGCGCCGATTTGCCCATTACGACTATTGGTCAGATACTGTTATGCCCTCTGTACTTATTGATTCAAAGGCAGATATTCTCTCGTTCGGTATGGGCGAAAAACAAACAGTTTTAATCGCAGACACCTTGCGTGATACAGGAGACATTACTCAGCTTCACAGTATAAAGGGCATTTGCTATTTAACTGATAATCCCTCAGGTATAAAGGGGATAACTTTGCCATCATTTGCTTCTTGTGTCTCCTCAAAAGAAAAATATGCCGAAGCATGCAGGGTGGAATATGACGAGCAGGATGCTGTACGGGGTAAGCGGCTTGTTCAACAGCACGGAAATCTTTACCTTGTTCAAAATCCACCTATGCCACCCCTTTCAACCGAAGAATTAGATGCGGTATATGAATTACCATATGAGCGTTATTATCATCCTTCTTATGAAAAGGTGGGTGGAGTTCCTGCCATTGAAGAGGTGGAATTCTCAATAACCCACAATCGCGGTTGCTTTGGGGCATGTAATTTCTGTTCGATTGCCTTCCATCAGGGCAGGCAAATTGCTGTAAGAAGCAAGGAATCGGTTTTAACTGAAGCTAAAAAGCTCAGTGAAAATCCACACTTTAAAGGGTATATTCACGATGTTGGAGGCCCTACCGCTAATTTTCGCAAGCCATCTTGTGAGCTTCAGCTTAAGAACGGACTGTGTAAAGGCAAAAAATGCTTGGCTCCCACGCCTTGCAGAAATCTTGAAGTGGACCATACCGAGTATATTGAAATACTTCGTGAAATACGAAAAATTAAGGGCATAAAAAAGGTATTTATCCGTTCGGGTGTAAGGTTTGATTATCTGTTAGAGGATGAGTCTAAGGAATTTTTCCGCGAGTTGGTTGCCCATCATATAAGCGGTCAGTTAAAGGTTGCGCCTGAGCATTGCAGTGCCGCAGTGTTAGATAAAATGGGCAAACCGCACATTGAGGTTTATAAGCGCTTTGCCAATGAATTTTACAAGCTAACAAAAGGTCAAGGTAAAGAGCAATATTTGGTGCCTTATCTTATGTCAAGTCATCCCGGCAGTACTTTGCGTGATGCTATTGAGCTTGCACTTTTCTTGAAGCGGGAAAGAATACGACCTGAACAGGTGCAGGATTTTTATCCAACACCGGGCACAATTTCTACCGCTATGTACTATACAGGGCTGGACCCACATACTATGAAAAAGGTGTTTGTACCTAAAGCCCCTGAACAAAAGCATATGCAGCGCGCTCTTTTGCAATATTTCAAGCCCGAAAATAAAGACCTTGTAAAAAAGGCACTCATAAAGGCGGGAAGAACGGAGCTTATAGGAAACGGTCCCAACTGCCTTATTCAAGGCACTGCACCTGATGCAAAATTAAAAAACAACAATAAAAGCCGAAACTCTCGAAAAATGGGAGGCAAATGGCAGCCTAAAAAAAGAAGATGACAATAAAAGTAAGACCTTAAAAATTTAAAGGTCTTACTTTTGTTTACATCTGTAACAATTTGGGAATACTTATAATAAAATTTATTAAGGGAGTTTTATTATGAGAAATTTAAACGGCACAAAAACAGAGCACAATTTACGCGAAGCCTTTGCAGGCGAATCTATGGCGCATACTAAGTACAAGTATTATTACGAAAAGGCAAAGCAGGACGGCTACGAGCAAATTGCCGCAATTTTCAAGGAAACAGCAGATAACGAAAAGGAGCACGCGGAAATTTGGTTTAAAATTCTTCATAACGACGAAATGCCTGCAACTCTTCCCAACTTAAAGGACGCGGCAGAGGGAGAAATGTTCGAATGGACAGAAATGTACGATAGAATGGCAAAGGAAGCAAGAGAAGAGGGCTTTACTGATATTGCCGTTTTATTTGAAAATGTTGCAAAAATAGAAAAGGAGCACGAAGCAAGGTATCGTGCACTTATAGAAAACGTAGAGGGCGGCAAGGTTTTCTCTAAAGATGGAGATGCCATTTGGAAATGCCGCAACTGCGGACATCTATATATTGGAAAAAGTGCGCCAATGGTGTGTCCCGTGTGTAAAAAACCTCAAGCCTATTTTGAGGTAAAATCACAAAACTATTAAATTTTTAGAAAAAAGTCTTGACAAAGCTGGATTTTGGTGTTATACTTTTCAAAAATTAAAGGCTATGACGAAGACGGTTTAGAGTAACTGTTCACAGAGAGTCGGTGTTTGGTGCGAGTCGACAACAAGTATTCTTATTAACCCATCACTTCCGAGCCGGAAGTCCGAAAGCTACTAACAGCAGGTAGGCGCTTCCCGTGATTGCTGCGTGAAGGCATAGAGGTTGATAGACCTCAAGAGTGGCGGTTTTATACCGCAATTTGAGTGGTACCGCGGATTATGTTTTTATTCCGTCTCAAAGTTTTCTTTGAGGCGGTTTTTATTTTGCCAAAATAATTTGAAATGGAGGAATAACAGTGGCAACAGTATCAAACGAAAAACTATTAGAGGTCGCAGTCAGAATTAAGGAAATGCGTGAGATATGCGGAATTTCTATAGAAGATATGGCTGAGAAAACCGAAGTTACACCCAATGAATACCGTCTTTATGAAGCGGGCGAAGCAGATTTCCCTTTCAGCTTTATTCACAAGTGTGCATTAGTTTTTGACATAGATATTACAGATTTGCTTGAGGGCCACAGTGCCAATCTTTCTTCATATACCGTTACAAGGAAGGGTCAGGGTCAGGCAACTGCTAAGGAGCAGGGAATCGACATTCAAAACCTAGCCCCTAAATTCCGCAATAAAATTGCCGAGCCTTATTGGGTTAAGTATGAATATAAGCCTGAGCTTCAGAATAAACCCATCAGCCTTTCTAAGCATTCAGGTCAGGAGTTTGATTTTATCATCAGCGGCAGTTTAAAGGTTCAGGTAGGCGACAATGTAGAATACTTGAATGAGGGTGATAGCATTTATTATAACAGCTCAACCCCTCACGGTATGATTGCTGTAGACGGTGAGGATTGCTTGTTTGTAGCAGTGGTACTGCCTGGCGAAAATGAAAACGAGGGTGTTGTTCGCGATACAATCGTAACCGCTAACTCAACAGCAGGTAATTTGGTTTCAGATAAATTTATAAAAACCGTTGAAGATGAAAACGGAGTCCTCCAAAGCATTGATTTTGAAAATGAGGATAAATTCAACTTTGCCTTTGACATTGTAGATGAGGTAGCAAAGAAGAATCCCGACAAGCTGGCAATGCTGCATATTGATAAAAATAATGTTGAGCGTCGTTTAAGCTATAACGATATGAAGCGTGCATCTAATCAGTGTGCCAACTATTTTAAATCCTTGGGTATCAAAAAAGGTGATAGGGTAATGCTTATTCTTAAGCGTCACTATCAGTTCTGGTACGCCATCTTAGCCCTACATAAGCTTGGGGCAATCGCTATACCTGCAACTAATCTATTGCAGGAGCACGATTTGGACTATCGATTCAATGCGGCAGACGTAAGCGCAATTGTTTGTACTGCAGATGGCGATATTGCAAATCAGGTGGATTTAGCCGAGAAGAACAGCCCAACGCTTAAAACCAAAATAATTGTTGGCGGTGAGCGCGAAGGATGGCATAATTTCGACGGTGAATATGAGCTTTACAGCACCCATTACTACCGTACTGAAGATACATCCTGCGGCGATGACCTTATGCTTATGTTCTTCACCTCAGGCACAACTGGCTATCCTAAAATTGCAGCACATAGCTATAAATACGCTCTTGGCCATTACATCACTGCCAAATATTGGCACGGTGTTGATGAAAACGGTCTACACTTCACTATTTCTGAAACAGGCTGGGGCAAAGCCCTTTGGGGTAAGCTCTACGGACAGTGGCTTTGTGAGGGTGCTGTATTTACCTATGATTTCGACCGCTTTGATGCGTCTGACATCTTACCAATGTTTGCGAAGTATAACATAACCACCTTCTGCGCACCTCCCACAATGCTCAGAATGATGATTAAAGAGGATATCTCAAAGTACGATCTTTCTTCTATCAAGCATATGACCACTGCAGGTGAGGCGCTAAATCCTGAGGTTTATAAGCAATTTGAAAAAGCAACGGGTCTTCAGATTATGGAGGGATTTGGTCAAACCGAGTTAACCCTTGTTATTGCCAATCTTATGGGTAATTCCCATAAATTAGGCTCTATGGGTAAACCTACACCTCTTTATGATGTTGACATTCTCGACCTCGATGGTAATCCTGTGGCAGACGGTGAAACGGGTGAAATAGTTGTAAAGACTAGCGAAAAGGTGCCCTGCGGTCTTTTCTCAGGATATTACAAAAATCAAGAAAAAACCGATGAAGTATGGCATGACGGATACTATCACACAGGTGATACCGCTTGGCGCGATGAAGACGGCTTCATCTGGTATGTTGGCAGAGTAGATGATGTTATTAAATCTTCTGGCTACCGTATAGGTCCCTTTGAGATTGAAAGCGTAATTATGGAGCTTCCGTATGTTTTGGAATGCGGTGTATCTGCTGCTCCCGACGAGGTTCGTGGTCAGGTGGTAAAGGCAAGCATTGTGCTTGTAAAAGGAACAGAGCCTACCGATGAACTAAAGCGGGAGATTCAAAGTTACGTAAAACAACATACAGCCCCCTATAAATATCCCCGTATAGTTGTGTTCAAGGATGAACTGCCTAAAACAATAAGCGGCAAAATCCAGAGGAATAAGCTTTAAAAAGCGACAAAATTTAATATTTCTCTTGACATTTGGGTATATATGTGATATCATCATTAAGTATTAAAGGCATTGAAGAAGAGTGCACGGTATAAGTTCCTTTCAGAGAGTTGGCGTTTGGTGCAAGCCAACGGAATAAGCCGATGTTTGTAGCTTCCGAGCCGAGAGGAAGAAAGGCGCATAGCTTAGTAGAACCTCTCCGTGATTGCTGCGTGAAGGCATAGAGGTTGATAGACCTCAAGAGTGGCGGTTTTATACCGCAATTTGAGTGGTACCGCGGGTTGATAAGTAGTTACAGCTCGTCTCAAAGTCGTACTTTGGGGCGAGTTTTTTCGTTCCCAATGTAAATGAAGGGAGAGAATATATTGGAACAGATCACAGGTCTTGATTTTAAAATTAAGGAAATGGCTGCCCGTATAAAGGAGCTGCGTGAAATTGAGGCTCTAACGGCAGAGCAAATGGCTGAAAAAACAGCCGTTTCGGTTGAGGAATATATCGCTTGTGAAAATGGTGAGAGTGACCTTAACTTTGCTTTCATATATCGTTGTGCCTTGGCGTTCAATGTTAATGTAACCGATATTATCGAGGGTACCAGCCCAACTCTTAAATCCTATGTTGTTACAAGAAAGGGTGCAGGTCAGAGAATTGAAAAGGCTCACGGTATGACCTATTTCAATTTAGCATCTGCCTTTAAAAAGAGAATTGCCGAGCCTTTGTATGTACACAG
>JAZNRT010000055.1:0-11933 GCA_045590875.1 Acutalibacteraceae bacterium | reverse complement strand
GGGGTTCATACCGTCCATAGAGCCGCGAAGTGAGGCATATTCAAACACCATAGCCTCAAGAGGCACATTACCTGTGCGCTCGCCTATGCCGAGAAGTGAACAGTTAACGCTTGCCGCACCATAAAGCCAAGCGGTAGAAGCGTTTGCCACCGCCTTATAAAAATCGTTGTGGCCGTGCCATTCAAGCATTTCGCTGGGAACGTCGGAATAGTGCTGAAGTCCGTAAATAATACCCGGCACGCTTCGGGGCAGTGCCACCTCAGAATAAGGCACGCCGTAGCCCATAGTGTCGCAGGCGCGAATTTTAACGGGAATTCCCGCATCTCTTGACATCTTCATAAGCTCATTTACAAAGGGCACCACAAAACCGTAGAAATCTGCCCTTGTAATATCCTCAAGGTGACATCTGGGCATAACCCCCGCCTCAAAGGCTTCACCAACAGCGGCAAGGTAATGGTCCATAGCCTGCTTTCTGCTCATTTTAAGCTTTTTGAAAATGTGGTAATCGGAACAGGAAACAAGTATACCCGTTTCCCGAATGCCTAAGTCACGCACAAGCTTAAAATCCTCTTTGCTGGCACGTATCCAGGTGGTTATTTCGGGGAATTTCAGCCCCAATGCCTGACATTTTTCAATGGCCTCTCTATCCTTCTTACTGTATACAAAAAATTCTGTCTGCCTGATAATGCCAAAGGGACCGCCCAATTTTGACATCAGCTTATAAAGCTCCACAATCTGCTCAACCGTGTAGGGCTCGCGGGACTGCTGACCATCGCGAAGAGAGGTGTCGGTAATCCAGATTTCCTTGGGCATACCCATAGGCACACGGCGGTGGTTAAAGGCAACCTTGGGAACATCCTCATAGCTGTATATATCTCTGTAAAGATTCGGGTCCTTTATATCCTGAAGCGAATATTTATAATCTTTCTCCTCTAAAAGATTGGTTTTTGGTGAAATTTCTACCAAATTAAAAACCTCCTTATTGATTACAATTATTTCCTATTTTACATAAATATGTATATTTGTATACAATTATACCTTAATACAACCGCCGTGTCAAGTTATCATATATACAAAATGCTTAATTTTAAATTGCATTTGTTGTTTATATTTACAAAACATAAGGCGATTTTAACAACTGCCCCTTTAAAGCTTTGTTAAAACCGCCTGATTTTCTGTATTTATTCACCAATGTATGAAAACCGCTTGAGGCTTTTGCCATCTTTCTCTACCCTTTCATTCCACATCTCGGCAGGTCGTACCCACACACCACCCTCGTCGTAAAGAGCGCGGTAGACCACCATCGGCTCCAAGGTTTCGCTGTGGCGGGCAATGGACAGCACCTCGTATTCCTTGCCCTTAAAATGGCGATATTTACCTAATTTTATTTCTTTTATTGCTTTTTGAAACTCCATAGTCCTCTCCTCCACTACATATATAGTACAGTAAAACAAGGCATTTTTCAAGCCGATACATAATATAAACACAGCCGAATTTTTGAATTTTAAAAAAACTCTTGACAAAGCGATGCCTTGACTGTATAATAGATAAGCCGCATATTATGGGCTCATACAAGTGAAGCCTTTGCTTCCGCCCCAAAATAGCGAGACTAAAATTAAGGCAGGTGCCAAAAAATGTACGCAATTATCGAAACAGGCGGTAAGCAGTACCGTGTAGAAAACGGCAGCGAGATCTTCGTTGAAAAGCTTAACGCTAACGAGAACGAAACTGTAACCTTCGATAAGGTTGTTGCCTACAGCGACGCTGAGGGTAACTTCAAAGCCGGTACACCTTATGTTGAGGGTGTTAAGGTAACAGGTGTTGTTCTTAAAAACGGCAAGAACAAGAAAATCACAGTTTTCACCTACAAGCCGAAGAAGGGCAGCGCACGCAAGCTCGGTCACAGACAGCCGTACACCAAGGTTCAGATTAACGAAATCGGTTAATCTTCAGGTGGGCTAATATGATTAGCATTGAATTTTTCCGTACCAAAGGCGCGCTCAGCGGTTTCAGGCTCAGCGGTCACGGTACAGCCGATGAAGACGATTTTGAAGGCAGGCTTATCTGCTCGGCGGTCTCCTCGGCAGTTTATATGGCGGCAAACACCCTTTTAGAAATTATGGGTGCAGATGCCACCGTAAATGACGATGGCGATGTTTTTTCACTTCAGCTTTCGTCAAAAATTCCCGAAAGCCAACCCGTTTTAGAGGGTTTTAGACTTCATCTAACCGAGCTTGGTCGGGAATACTCTCAAAATATTGAAATTATCTCGGAGGTGTTTTGAATGCTTAGAATAGACATTCAGCGTTTCGCCCATAAAAAAGGTATGGGTTCAACAAAGAACGGCCGCGACAGCGAATCCAAGCGTCTTGGTCTTAAGCGTGCAGACGGTCAGTTCGTTCTTGCAGGTAACATCCTTGTTCGCCAGAGAGGTACCCACTTCCATCCCGGCAACAATGTTGGTAAAGGCTCCGACGACACTCTCTTTGCTTTAATCGACGGTAAGGTTAAGTTTGAGCGTGTTGGTAAGGACCGCAAGAAGGTTAGCGTTTACGCTATCGAACAGTAAACACAAAAGCGTGGCTGTCCTTTGGATTAGCCACGCTGTTTTTAATTTAGTGAATAGTGAAGAGTGAATAATTTCAGTATTCACTCTATATAATCTGCGGGCTTTACCTACGCAATATTATTCATTTTTCACTATTCATTATTCACTTTGCGCTTTGGCGCAGTTACTTGGAGGGAAGCCATATGTTTATAGATATAGCAAAGGTTCATTTAAAAGCAGGCAGCGGCGGTAATGGCGCCGTTTCCTTTCATCGCGAAAAATACGTTGCCGCAGGCGGTCCTGACGGTGGCGACGGTGGAAAAGGCGGCAATATAGTTATGGTGGCGGACAACAACCTTTCCACCCTTGCCGACTTCCGGTATAAGCGTAAATATATAGCCGAAAGCGGAGAAAACGGAAAAGCGGGCAGAGGTTCGGGTAAAAGTGCACCCGACCTTGTTATAAAGGTGCCTCGCGGCACCCTTGTAAAGGATGCCGAAAGCGGTAGAATTATTGCTGATATTTCCACCGACGAGCCTGTTGTAATAGCCAAGGGCGGCAGAGGCGGTTGGGGCAACAGCCATTTTGCCACCGCCACCCGTCAGGTGCCGCGCTTTGCAAAATCAGGCACTGCGGGTGAGGAAATGGATGTAACCCTTGAGCTTAAATTACTTGCAGATGTAGGTCTTGTGGGCTTTCCGAATGTTGGTAAATCCACACTTATTTCGGTGGTTTCTGAGGCTAAGCCCAAAATTGCCAACTATCATTTCACTACTCTTACCCCTGTTTTAGGTGTTGTGAGAATGGGTGAAAATGATTCCTTTGTTATGGCAGACATACCGGGTCTTATCGAGGGTGCGGGCAGCGGCGCAGGCTTGGGTCACAATTTTTTGCGCCATGTTGAGCGTTGCCGACTTCTTGTGCATGTTATAGATGCTTCGGGCAGCGAGGGCAGAAATCCTAAAGAGGATTTTGAGAAGATAAATCAGGAGCTGGGAGTTTTCAGCAGTGAATTATCAGAACGTAAGCAAATCATAGCCCTTAACAAATGCGATATGTGTGACGATGAGGAATTGCGCCTGCTTCACGAATATTTTGAGGGCTTGGGCTACAAGGTTTTCGACATGATGGCGGCAATTTCAGAGGGTGTGCGCCCTCTTATCAACTGTGTGGCAGAGGAGCTTCAAAAGCTTCCACCCATACGCATTTTCGAAGCTGAGGAGCTACCGCCCGAAGACTTTAGCGACCGCAACCGCCACACATTTACACTTCGCCGTGAGAACGATAGGTTTGTAATAGAGGCTCAGTGGCTGCTGAAAATTTTGGAAACCGTGGACCCCGACGACTACGAATCTCTGCAATATTTCCAAAGGGTTCTTCACACAAGCGGGATTATTGATGCTTTGGAAAAAGCAGGTGTCAAAGAGGGCGACACCGTTTGCGTTTACGATATTGAATTTGATTATGTAAGGTAGGAATTTATGTCTAAAATATTGTCAGGTCCCGCAACCCTAGCCTTTGTGGGTGATGCCTACTTCGGGCTTCTTGTACGCCTAAAGCTTGCCGAAACCGAGCGCCCCATCGGGGAGCTTCACTCCCTTTCGGTAAAGCTTGTTAATGCCAACGCGCAAGCGGCAGGTGTGGCAGAAATCGAGCCGCTTCTCACGGAAGAAGAATTGTCCGTTTTTAAAAGAGGTAGAAATCTTCACACAAAAAATACACCAAAAAATTCCAGTGTTGCTCAATACCACGCGGCAACAGGGCTTGAATGCCTTTTCGGATATCTGAAGCTCAGCGGCAACGAAAGCCGTGCCGAGGAGTTGTTCGGGATTATCTGGCAAATTCTTAAGCCCTGCTGAGTTTTTTGTTTCAAAAAGCATTTTTTCGGCATACTAGTAATAATACTGCTTTAATTGAGGTGCCGAAAATTAAAAATTTCTTATATTTTATTTACGATATAATTATTATAACCGTCGGAAGCTGCCTTTTTGCACTGGGCTTGGTAGGGTTTATAGAGCCTGCAGAAATTTCTCCCGGCGGTTTTACGGGTATTGCGGTAATTATAAATTACCTCACCGGCTTTCCCACAGGTACCTTGCTGTTTTTTCTGAACCTGCCTCTACTAATACTGGGCTTTATAAAGCTAGGGGGAAGTATGGTGGTAAAAACCTTTATTTCCACCCTTGTTTCATCTCTGGCTATTGATATAATGGAGGTTTATATCCCCCGACTTTCTCAGGATAAAATAATCTGCTCTCTAGCGGGCGGTGTGCTTATAGGCGTGGGAATGGCAATGATTTTTTCGCGTGGTGCCACCAGCGGCGGCACCGATATAGGTGCAAAACTTATTCAGCTTAAATACCCTTATTTTACTTTGGGCAGATTGATACTTTTGATGGATGCGGTTATAATCGGCACCTCTGCAATAGTTTTCGGCAGCCTTGAGGCATCTCTTTATTCTGTGCTTGCAATCATTGTTCAAACCCAGCTTCTTGATAAAATATTATACGGCAACGAGGGCGGCAAGGTGGCATTTGTTATAACCAATAATCCCGATATTTTAATAAAGGCAATATTTAAGGAAGTTCAAAGAGGGGTTACAAGAATGCCAATTTCAGGCGGTTATTCAGGGGAAACCAGAACAATGCTTTTATGCGCTCTCAGGCGCCAACAGCTGGGTGCCTTTCGCCGCGCGGTAAAAACCGCCGATGATAAAGCCTTTGTGGTGCTTGCCGATGCGGGAGAAATTATAGGTAATGGCTTTAAGGTATAGCAAAATTCGATTTTACTAAGTAAATTTTGCTTGTGGATGAAAAATAAAATAAAATTGGGCAGCGCCTTTTGAAAATTAAAGCCGCTACCCAAATCTATAAACCAACTATTAGTTAAAGTTGTTATTGTTTTTCTTCTGCTGGTCGTTGTTGTTCTTTTTCTGTTGGTCGTTGTTGTTCTTTTTCTGCTGATCGTTATTGTTCTTTTTCTGCTGATCGTTGTTATGGTTATTAAATCTGTTTTCCATTAGTGTCACCCCACTTTCCGATATTATTATTTACATCGGGTTGGGTATTATTCAAGAGGTGAAAAATATGTTTTTGCCAAAAGAACTGGCTAAAAAACTTGATGATTTGTTTTCCTATTACCCCGATTGTAATGGCTTTTCGGGGCTGTTTTCAGAAAGGGCAAAAAAAGGAATACGGGTGAACACTCTAAAATGCAGTGTGGAAGAATTTTCAAAATTTAATATTGGCACAGCGCCTTCACCCTTTTGTAAAGAAGGCTTCTATGTAGATTCGGGTGAAAAGCTTGGCAACCACCCACTGCACCACGCAGGCGCCTTTTATGTACAAGAGCCCTCGGCAACATCTGCCGTAACTGTGCTTAACCCAAGTGAGGGTGACTATGTGTTGGACCTTTGCGCCGCCCCCGGCGGAAAATCCACACAAATAGCGGCTCTTCTTAATAACACAGGGCTTATTTGGGCAAATGAAATAGTAAAAAGCAGAGCCAACATTCTGCTTTCCAACTTCGAAAGAATGGGTGTGGCGAGGGGCGTTGTTTCAAACTGCCATCCCGACACCCTTTGTGAAGCCCTTGACGGCTGTTTCGACAAGGTTTTGGTGGACGCCCCCTGTTCCGGCGAGGGTATGATGAGAAAGGACCCCTCGATTGCAGATGAATGGACGGCGGAAAATGTAATTTCTTGCGCGGCTCGACAGCAAAAAATTCTTGATTCAGCCAGCCTCGCCCTTCGCGATGGCGGAATTTTGGTTTATTCCACCTGTACATACTCCCGCGAAGAAAACGAAGAAAATATCGAAATTTTTCTGCGTAATCACCCCGAATTCATCCTTTTGGATATAGATGTTCCCTTTGGCAGAAGAGGTATAAATCTTAAACAAACCCGACGAATTTTATGGACAGACGGCGGCGAGGGACATTTTGTGGCAAAGCTTAAAAAAAGTGGCGAAGGTCCTCGAAGAAATATTGCCGCCGCCACCCTTAAAGCCTCAAAATCTCGAAATGCAAATAAGGAAATGCCGCCTGCAGAGGTCTGTGAATTTTTGAAAAACTGTAATATAAAGCTACCCGCAGGTGAAATAGCCTTGAAAAACGATAAGCTTTATCTTCTTCCCGAAAAAAATCTGCCCTCAAATGTAGGTGTTATCAGAGGCGGACTGCTTTTGGGCGAAATTGCAAGGGGAAGATTCACCCCCGCCCACGCTTTGTTTGCCACACCCTTTGTAAAAACCGAAAACTGCATAGACCTTAGGCTTTCCGACCCCCGTCTTGCAAAATTTTTACACGGCGAGGAAATAGAGGCTAGGGGCAATAAGGGCTTTAACCGCGTTTCGGTGGAGGGTATACCCCTCGGCTTTGGCAAGCTCTCAGATGGTAGGCTTAAAAATTACTATCCCAAAGGCTTGAGAACATTATAAAATTTTAATTTATTTCAAAAAACCATTGTTTTTTTGATTAAAAATTTATATAATATAATAAAATATAAATATAAAAACGAAAGGTGATGAGATATATGGATACAAGCAGCGGTCGAAGTACGAAGCCCCGAGTGAGCAGCGCACCTGCTGTGGGTATTCATATGTCTATTGAGCTTTGAATTTTTTCAGTAAGGTGCGAAGCGCTTGGTTTCTACTTCCTTTAATAAACAAGACTTTTTAAATTTAAAGGAGTGAACCCATATGTTGGAAAATATTTTAGAACTGTATGAGCTTAAGCGGTTTTCCAAAATTCGCGGAATTCTTGGGGAAATGAACCCTGTTGATATTGCGGCTATTTTAAATGAGTTGGAAAAGGATAAACAGGTTGTGCTGTTTCGCCTGCTTCCTAAAGGTCTTGCCGCCGAAGCCTTTGTTGAGCTGGACGGTGATATGCAGGAAGCCCTAATTAAAAGCTTTAGCGACAGCGAGCTTCGCGACGTGCTTAATGAGCTGTTTCTCGATGATACGGTTGATATTATTGAAGAAATGCCGGCGGGGGTTGTAAAAAGAATTCTTAGCCAGTCCGACCCTCAAACCCGCCGCACTATAAACGAGCTACTCAACTACCCTCGCGAAAGCGCGGGCAGTATAATGACCACCGAGTTTATCGACCTTAAAAAAGATATGACGGTGGAGGAGGCTTTTGCCCACATCAGAGCCACCGCTATAGATAAGGAAACGGTATACACCTGCTACGTTACCACCGCCCATAGAAAACTGCAGGGCATTGTTACCATAAAGGATTTGCTACTTGCAAATTACAACGATACTCTTGAAGCTATAATGGAAACCAACGTTATTTCCGCAGGCACATTAGAGGATAAGGAAGACGTTGCTAGGCTTTTTAATAAATACGACTTCTTGGCGCTTCCCGTTGTAGACAAGGAAAATCGCCTTGTGGGTATTGTTACGGTCGACGACGCTATCGATGTTATTGAAGAAGAGAATACCGAAGATATCGAAAAAATGGCAGCTATTATTTCCACCGACAAGCCCTATCTTAAAACAGGTGTTTTCGAAACGGTGAAAAACCGCATCCCTTGGTTGCTTATACTAATGCTTTCTGCAACCTTTACAGGTGCAATTATAGCAGGCTTTGAATCCAAGCTTCAGGCAATCGTTGTGCTCACCGCCTTTATTCCAATGCTTATGGGAACGGGGGGAAACTCCGGCAGTCAGGCGTCGGTTACGGTGATTCGCGGTCTATCATTGGGAGAAATTGCAGGAAACGACCTAATTAAGGTTCTGTTTAAAGAGCTGAGAGTGGGTGTTATCTGCGGTGTTATACTAGGCGCTGTAAATTACATTAAAATTCTCGCGGTGGACTATGCTCTGATAGGCGCTTTTTCAGGCTACACCTTTTCTCAAACAGCGCTCATAACTGCCGTTATATGTTTAACCCTTGCTGCCACAGTGGTTGTGGCAAAGCTTGTGGGCTGTGCACTGCCTATAGCTGCGGAAGCGATGAAATTAGACCCCGCCGTTATGGCAAGCCCCTTTATCACCACAATAGTAGATGCCATTTCCCTGCTTATATACTTTGGTGCTACTAATATATTCCTAAGCGCTTTGCTTTAAAAACAACTAATAAATCTTTTTTAAATCGTGGCGCAAAATTTTTAAAATTTTACTTGACTTTACCTAATGTTTGTGATACTATATTATGGCGGTCGAAATACCGACCGCATATGCGCTGGTAGCTCAGCCGGATAGAGTGTTTGGCTACGAACCAAAAGGTCGGGGGTTCGAGTCCCTCCCAGCGCGCCAAACAAAAAGACACCCATCAGGGTGTCTTTTTGTTGTCTTTATTTAAATTTTATTTTTCACAAGCGTACAAAGAAATATATCCGCAATCCTTACAAGCATAAGCTGAAACGCGGTTAGGGTAACGAGAGTTGAACACATTGCGGTTTCTCTCGTCGCCTTTTCCCGCCTTTCTTGCGCTTATTCTTGTAAGGCGAAAGCCTTACTGCGAATTTCACGCTTCGCCTTTCGAAAAAAGGCGTACGAGATAAACTCTTCGACCTTAAAAACAAAGAATTTTTTAAAAGGGCGAAGACGAAGAACGCAGTAATACTGTCGTATTACAAGTGATGAGGCAAGACAAGGTGAAAAATTATTGATTTTAAGGCGTAACGGGTTCGACTCTCGTTACCCTTGTGCTTATTGTTAAAAAACTTCTTATCGTTTTCCTTTGTTATAAAAATCACAGGCATCGCGTCGGAAGAGCGAATTATCCCCTCTTCTAAATTTACAGAGCCGCAGGCTGCACATTTCTTGTCCATACAATTTCCACCTTTTCGTTATTTAACAATTTAATTTTACTGTAGCACATAATAAAAGTCAATTGTATAATGACGACAAACCGAAACACACTAATTTTTTCCTTGTTTTGCGAGATTCGGATTGTTCGTGCTTGCAAAAAACACCGCCGTAATGAAGAAAGAACTTCACCACTGCGGTGCTTAATTTATAGCCTATTCTTCGCCGTTTTTAATTGCCTCGGCGGCGGCTGCCTGAATTTCGGGATCGTAAGAAACAATGGCTTCAACATCCTTGTTCTTAACCTTTCTATCAACGTAATTCTTGGTAATCTTCATTACAAGAGGAAGCATTACCAGCACGCCGATAAGGTTAGGGATCATCATAAGGCCATTGAAGGTGTCGGAAATATCCCAAGCAAGGGAAGAGGTAAGTACGGCACCAAAAATGATGGTGCAAACGTGGATGATTCTAAAGATAACGGTGGTCTTTGCGCCAAAGAGGTATTCCCAAGCCTTTGAGCCGTAGTGAGACCAACCCAAAACGGTTGTAAAAGCGAAGAGGAACATTGCGATAGCAACGAATCTCTGACCTATATCACCCCAAGAGAACACCGCATTAAATGCACCGCCAACCAAGGTGGCATCGGTTAAGCCTGCAGCAATTTCACCGGTTTCAATGTTGAAAACACCTGTGGTGAGACCGCCTGAGGTAAGAACAACAAGAGCAGTCATTGTGCAAACCACCATTGTATCGGCAAAAACCTCAAAAATACCCCACATACCCTGTTTTACAGGCTCTTTAACGCTGGAGTTTGAATGAACCATAACAGAGGAACCAAGACCTGCTTCGTTAGAGAAAACACCGCGCTTGAATCCGTTTGTCATTGCCACTATAACACCGCCAATGCCGCCGCCTACAAAGGCTTGTGGCTTAAAGGCGTTAACAAAGATTGCTTGGAAAGCGGGGATTATTGCGTTGTAGTTGATAGCAATGATAATAAGGCTACCGATTACATAAAGCACAACCATAAAGGGAACAATTTTTTCTGCAACATTAGCTATTCTCTTAACACCGCCAAGGGTAATGATTGCGGTAAGAATCATAATCAAAACGCCCAGCAATATATTGTAGAGAGATATACCTTCGAATACCATAATAGAGGAAAGCGCCTTAACATCAAAGGCGGCAGATACGTTGGCAACAATTTTGTTTACCTGTCCCATACTTCCTATACCAAAAGAAGCAAGCATTGTGAACAGACAAAAAACAACAGCCAAAATTTTACCTATCCATTTGCAGCCTTTCTTGGCACCCAAGCCATCCTGCAGATAGTACATAGCTCCGCCGGACCATTCGCCTTGGGAATTCTTGCGGCGGAAATAGATGCCTAGCGCATTTTCGGCATAGTTGGTCATCATACCGAAGAATGCAGCAATCCACATCCAGAACACCGCGCCTGCACCACCAATGCAGATAGCAGCAGCCACACCTGCTATGTTACCGGTACCTACTGTTGCGGCAAGGGCTGTACACAAAGCCTGGAAGGGAGAAATAACACCCTTCTCCTTGCGGTGGCTCATTACATCCTTAGTAAACATACTACCGATGGTTTTCTTCCACCAAAGGCCCAAATGTGTTACCTGAAAAACCTTTGTGCAAAGGGTAACAATTATACCTGTTCCAATGAGAAGTGCAAGGCCAAATACACCCCATACAACTCCGTTGATACTGCCGTTGATTTCGGCAATTTTGTCAAGAATCATTTTGAACTCTCCTCTTTCTGTTTTGTTAATAAAAAAGTCCGAGCCTTTCGGTTCGGACAAAAAAACATAAATTTAATCAGTTGGCTGATTATATAAAGCATAGACTTTGTCCTTTTGCCTGAGAGATTCGGTGTAAAAAACACCTTGCACCTTCGGCACTCATTTAAGAGATTCTCCAGAGTCCCCTCCGCTTTCAGTCAAAAAAATTCCTAAAAGCTTCATCGGGCTTTATTAAACTTTAGTTTAGTATAGCACAGACTTAACCTTAATGCAACCCCCAAAAAAGGCAAATTTCAGGCAGTAAATAACAGCGCTTTTTATTGTTTTTATACAAATTTCCCGATTTTCCCCGTTAATACATCTCTTCGCAAGGCTCGTAGACATGCTCAAAATCTGTACGGCGGTGGGAAATAAGCCACTCTATTAAATCGGTGCAGCGATAGGCGTAGTCTATACCGTCGCTGTGCTCCTTGCCCCCTAAAGCCACCAGCTGAGCCTTCCCTCCCTCGCTGTTTACAGCATCTACCATCTGCTTCGACTGCACAAAGGGCACCACCGAATCTATATCACCGTGATATGCCTTTGTGGGCATATTTTTAAGCTTAGAAGCGCGCCATACCACTCCGCCCCCTGCAACAGGCGCTATTGCGGCAAAGGTTTCGGGATAGCACATTGCCATTTCCCAAGTGCCGTAGCCACCCATCGAAGAGCCGGTGAGCATAATTCTATCGCGAAGTATACCGTATTCCTGGGCTACCTTATCTATGAGCTTCTTTAAATTCTCAACAACATTGTTCCATATAAAATATGGCGGGCATTGGGGATAAAGCACCACAGCGGGAATTTCCTTTCCCTCGTGGA
>JAZNRT010000054.1:0-15590 GCA_045590875.1 Acutalibacteraceae bacterium | reverse complement strand
GAATATTGGAAATGTGCATACCTAAAAGATAAAGGCTTAAGAGAAATATTTCTCTTAAGCCTTTTAATTTAATCTAGATTATTTCATCATAGAAGCAACTTCGTCTGCGAAATTATCTTCACGCTTTTGGATACCTTCGCCCTTTTCAAAGCGAACGTATTCTACAACCTTGATTTCACCACCGAGTGCTTTAGCAGTGTTAGCAACATGCTTGCCAACAGTTACGCTATCGTCCATAACAAACTCCTGATCGAGTAAGCAGTTTTCGGAATAGTATTTGCCGATTTTGCCTTCAACAATTTTGCCGAGAACAGCCTCAGGCTTGTTAGCCATTTTGGGGTCTTCCTTCATCTGAGCGATAAGGATTTCCTTTTCCTTCTCAACAACCTCTGCAGGAACGGTTTCACGGCTGAGATATGCAGGGTTCTGAGCAGCAATCTGCATAGCTACTGCCTTGCCCATTGCCTGGAACTCAGGATTTGCTGCGATTTCATCGGTGGTGTCGAACTTAACAAGAACACCGATCGAGCCACCTGCGTGAACATAACCAGAGGTAATGCCTTCAAAACGAGCAAAACGACGAACGCTGAGATTTTCACGGAATTTCAAGAAAATTTCCTGAACCATTTCTTCAACTGTTGCGCCTGCCTCGTTCTTAAGGGTAAGAAGAGTCTCTACATCTGCAGGATTCTGTTTAGCAACTATTTCGGCTACCTTTGCAGTAAAAGCCTTGAACTCGTCGTTAGATGCAACGAAGTCGGTTTCAGTGTTAGCCTCAACAACTGCTGCAACACCATTTTCGGAAAAGGTAACAACTGCGCCCTCAGCAGCAACTCTGGTTGCCTTCTTTGCCTGAGATGCAAGACCTTTTTCTCTAAGATAATCAACGGCTTTGTCCATGTCACCGTCGCACTCAACTAATGCCTTTTTACAATCCATCATACCGCAACCGGTCTTCTCACGAAGAGCCTGTACGTCTTTAGCTGTAAATGCCATTTGTGTATCCTCCTTGAAGTGATTTATAAAAAATAAAGGAATTATTCAGCGTCTTCTGCTGCTTCTTCAGCGGCTACTGCCTCTTCAATTGAGGGCTCTTCCGCATTAGCAGCGCTACCCTGCTCACCCTGACGGCCTTCGATAACTGCGGCAGCCATAGTCTGAGTAATAAGCTTAACTGCACGGATAGCATCATCGTTACCGGGGATTACATAATCAACCTCATCGGGGTCGCAGTTGGTATCTACAATAGCGATGATCGGAATACCTAACTTGTGAGCTTCCTGAACAGCAATCTTCTCTTTTCTTGGGTCAACAATGAAGAGAGCGCCGGGAATTTTATGCATATCCTGAATACCGCCGAGGAATTTCTCGAGCTTTTCGATTTCAAGATTTAATTTGATAACCTCTTTTTTAGGTAAGAGATCAAATGTGCCATCGTCACGCATTGTGCGAAGCTGATTGAGTCTGTCAATTCTGTGACGGATGGTGCGGAAGTTGGTGAGCATACCGCCGAGCCAACGGGCATTAACATAAGGCATACCGCAAGCGATTGCATCTTCCTTAACGGAATCCTGAGCCTGCTTCTTTGTGCCTACAAAGAGAATTTCCTTACCGTCTGCAGCAAGCTCGCGAACGAACATATAAGCGTCGTTAAGCTTTTTAACTGTTTTCTGCAGGTCGATAATGTAAATTCCGTTACGCTCAGTGAATATATACTGAGCCATTTTGGGGTTCCAGCGTCTGGTAAGGTGACCGAAGTGTACACCTGCTTCGAGAAGCTGTTTCATTGATACTACTGACATTTGAGTTTTCCTCCTTCAGGTTTTACCTCTGCCCCGCAAGACCGCCTTTTTCAAGAAAATTTGGCACCCTCAGAACGGGACATGCGTATTTTTTATACTATGGAACTATCAGTACACTCCACAGCCTAAAAATTATACCACAACAAAATGCAAATTGCAAGCATTATTTTTAACAAATAACCTTTAATTTACAGTGTTATTCCTAAACATATTGACCACTTCTTGGCGAAGTGTTTTATGTTCATCGTTTTGAAGCATATAATCCGATTTCAAAACCTGCTCTGCTGCTCTGCCCGCAAGCCTTAAAGATTCCATATCCTCTGTAAGGTTTGCAATCTTGAAAAGAGGCAAACCGTGCTGACGGTTACCTAAAAAGTCACCAGGTCCGCGAAGCTTTAAATCTTCATCTGCAATTTTAAACCCATTGGTGGTTTCACACATTATATTGAAACGGCGCTTTGCCTCTTCATTCTGAGCATCCGACACAAGCACACAAAAGGACTGGGCACTGCCTCTGCCTACTCTACCTCTTAATTGGTGCAGCTGTGAGAGCCCGAAACGCTCGGCATTTTCAATTATCATAACCGTAGCATTAGGTACATCTACGCCTACCTCTACCACCGTCGTAGACACAAGAAGCTGTGTTTCACCGTTCATAAATTCCCGCATAGCTTTTTCTTTTTCGTTGGGCTTTAATTTTCCGTGCAAAAGTCCGAGTCTGTAATCTTTGAACTCGCCATTTTGCAATTCTTCATAATATTCCTTTGCGGGAGCGATGTCATTATCCCCCTCTTCAACCAAGGGACAGACAATATATGCGCTGTGACCATCAGCTATATGTTTTTTTATGAACTCATAAATGCGCGGCCTTAATGCGGTTTTTACATTGTAGGTTTTAATCGGTATTCTTCCCCTTGGCGGTGCCTTCAAAACACTTATATCCAGCTCGCCGTAAAGAATAAGCGCAAGAGTTCTGGGGATTGGGGTGGCTGACATAACAAGCATATGGGGCGCTGTGCCTTTATCGGCTAGTGCTGCCCTTTGCATAACACCGAAGCGGTGCTGTTCATCGGTTACTACAAGCCCTAATTTTTGGAATTCTACATCACCTTGAATCAGCGCCTGAGTGCCTATTACTATATCTACTCTGCCCTTGCTGATGGCATTTTTTATTTCGGTTTTTTTGCTCTTTTTAGTACTTCCGATAAGGAGTTCTATTTTAATATCGGTATCCTTTAAAATACTCTTAAGGGTATTATAATGCTGCTCGGCTAAAATTTCGGTTGGTGCCATAAGGGCTGACTGCATACCGTTTCTCGCGGCAGAATGCATAAGTGCCGCCGCAACGGCGGTTTTACCTGAGCCCACGTCACCCTCTAAAAGGCGATTCATCTGCCGCGTGCTCATCATATCCTTAGCGCACTCCTCTATTGCTGAAAGCTGAGAATCGGTAAGTGTAAATGGCAAAGCTTTAGAGAATTCCTCAAGGTAAAGCTTTTCCATTTTTATGCCATTTCTATTTTGGTTGGCGGTTTTCAAGCTGGCTATTCCTAATCTGAAAAGGAATAATTCCTCGAATATCAGACGTTCTTTTGCCAACCTTAGGCTTTTGGCATCCTTTGGAAAGTGGATATTATTAAGAGCAAAATTTAAATCGCAAAGGTCAAATTCCTCTAAAATATATTGAGGAATAGGGTCATCAGGAATAAACTCCAATGCATTTTTTACAACCCTGCGGATATTGGACTGATAAAGCCCTGCGGTTGAGGGATAAATTGGTGTGATAGCGGCATTGTCTACCGGTACGATTTCGGGAGATGACATTTCCCGCATACCCGCCATACCGCCTATTTTACCATAAAAAATATATGTTTCACCTGTCTTTAGCTTTTCGGCTAAAAAGCGGTTGTTAAAAAGGGTTACCTGCAAAAGTGCGGTTTCGTCGGTGGCAGCGAATTTATAAACCGTCATATTTTTGCGTATATACTGCTCGCTTATTGGAGTTACGATTTTGCATTTTACAGCACAAACACTGCCCGCAACTGCAGAATACAGCTCCTTAATATTTGAATAATCTACATAATCCCTTGGATAGTATCTCAGCAATTCTTCAACCGTAGAAACTCCCAGTTTTTTAAAATCGGCGGCTCTCTTTTCACCCACACCTTTAACATACTGAATATTACGCACCTTGCATTCACCTCTCTTTCGTGTTTTATATCAAATTGTTTTTCTATTATATTCCTCGGTACATTTGCCTGAGCGTATCATCCTATTATGTATTATAATATACCGATAAAATTGTTGCAAGATTTAATATTAACAAATTGTATTTAATTCATAATATAAAAGACTGCCGCACATAAAAAGTGCAACAGTCTTTAAATCTTAATATTATTCAACCGAAATCAGAAAATAGTAAACAGGCTGACCGCCGTCTATCAAGGTAACATCAATATTTGTGCCAAGCTTTTCGGCAACAGCGTCTCTTATTTTTTCCGCAGCTGTTGGCTCTACATCTTCACCGTGAATAAGGGTTACGTACATTGTATCCTTATTGGTAAGGGACTTTGTAAGCTTAACAACAGTTTTTTCCAAATCGGTGTCGGTAAAGGTGATTTTGCCGTTTGCCATAGCAAGAAGCTCGCCTTTTTTGATTTGGTGACCGTCGTAGTCACTATCGCGTGCGGCATAGGTTATCTGACCTGTACCCACGTTGTCGTAAGCCTGACGCATAGCTATAGCGTTCTGGCTGTAATCACTGTCGGGGTCGAAGGCAAGCATTGCGGAAATACCCTGAGGAATAGTACGGGTCTGCAATACAATTACACGCCTTGTTGCCAAGGGCACTGCCTGTTCGGCTGCCATAATAATGTTCTTGTTATTAGGAAGTACAAACACAGTTTCGGCGGGAGTAAGCTCAATAGCTTTTAAAATGTCGTCTGTGCTTGGATTCATTGTTTGACCGCCGCTAACAACGGTATCAACACCTATATCATGGAAAAGCTCCTCAAGGCCTTTACCTGCACTAACAGATACAAAGCCATAGGGATTTTCCTGAGGTGCGGGGGTGTAAACTTCGGTTTTTTCAAGATTTTCAGTAGGCTTAGGCTCCTTTGCATCGTGCTTGGTGCGCTCGTGCTGGTCGCGCATATTTTCTACCTTCATATTTATAAGCTGACCGTAAGTAAGACCCTTTTCAAAAGCATTACCTGGGTGGTCGGTATGAACATGAACCTTGATGATTTCATCGTCATCCACAACCACAACACAGTCACCAATGCCCTCAAGATAAGCACGAAGCTCAGCGGCATCTGCATTTTGGGATTCTTTTTTTACAATAAACTCTGTGCAGTAGGTAAAGGTGATTTCACCCTCGTATTCAGCTGCTGCATTAACTGTTTCGCCATCGCCACCTGTTTCCTCATCTGCGCCTGACACTGCGATTATGGTATTGTTGGCAAGTACGGAATACATACCCTCTAAAATCACAACGAGACCGCGGCCACCCGCATCCACAACACCTGCTTTTTTAAGCACCGGAAGAATTTCGGGGGTTTGAGCCAAAGATACCTTAGCACCCTCAAGGGCTGCAGCAAAACATTCCAACTCGTTTTTGCCGTACTTCACAGCTTTGCGCGCATATTCAGATGCCACACGAACAACGGTGAGAATTGTGCCCTCTGTAGGCTTCATAACTGCCTTATAAGCAGCCTCAGTGCCCATCTCAAAAGCATTTGCTATTTCATTAGCGCCTGCCTCGTCACAACCCTTAAAACCTTTGGCAAAGCCGCGGAAAATAAGAGAAAGTATAACACCTGAATTTCCCCTTGCACCGCGAAGCAATGCAGAAGCTACAGTAGAAGCTACATCGCCCACAGTTGCATCTGCCATACGGCTTACTTCCTTTGACGCATTGGAAATGGTCATTGACATATTGGTACCGGTATCGCCATCGGGAACCGGAAATACATTAAGTTCATCTACTGCACGACGATTGTTTGCAATATTGTTTGCACCAGAGATTATCGCATCGCGCAGGATATTACCTGTTAACAAAATAAGACACCCCTTTTAATGCAATTACTCGGTTACAATATCGTCTACTCTAACGGTAACCTTTGAAACACTTATACCTGTTGCTTGCTTAACTGTATACTTAACCGCCTCGGTTATGCTGTTGGCAATAGTGTTTATGTTTATACCATAAATAACGGCAATGTGCAAATCTACACTTACTGTGTTGATATTTCCTCTCACATTGATTCCCTTATCTATATAGTTATCACGATTAAAAGCTTTAAAAACTTTTTGCTTTTTATTTGGTACCATCTTTACAACACCGTAGCAATTCTGCACTGCGTTGCCAATAAGCTTTGCCAAATATTCGTTGGAAAAACAAACTGTTCCTGTTATAGTTTCGTAAGAAATCATAAACGCTTTCCTCCTTAAATTATCGGTTATAAGTAAAGGCTGTTATTTGCCTAAAAGTACATTTTCAATGCCACCGAAAACATCGCCCCAAGAGGGAGATATTCCGCCGATTTCGGTAGAATAGCTAACTACACCCGTGCGATAGCATAGCGGTATTAAAGGTAATTCGTTTGAAAAAGCGGTGACCACCTGCTGTAATGTAGCCTCCCCTTTGTAAAATTCCTTAACTGCTTTGGCAGTTTCGCCACCAAAATTCACTTGAACTTCTTCATTTTTTTCGTTTGATGATTTGGAAGCTTCTTCCTCTGAAGCTGTTGAGGTAGTTTTATTGCTTTTTTCCTTGTAGTAAATTCCGTAGGAAGAATCGCCATTCATAGTTACAAGCTCTGAAATATCCATATTGTTACCTATTGCAACCTCTGCAATATACAAATCAAAGTGAAGATATTTCAGTGCGTTTTTATAGTCCTTCCAAGAAAGATTATCTATTTCCACATAGATACCCGCTGTTTTAAGCTCACTTTTGATAAGCCTGGCGGCGGCGGTTCGCCACTCATTACCCTCATAATTTACAAGCTTTAACGACAGCCTATCACCATTGGAATTTACATAGTAACCGCTATTATCTTTTTCATTATACCCTATTTTTGTCAATTGTGCAAGATAAACATTTTCATTTACTGCAGCTTCTGTGGTTTGCATAATGGAATCCTTTTCACACCATTCGGGATTAAATATGCCTGTTGCGGGTACGGCGTTGCGATAATAGGCATTATCGGTTATGGCACTGCGGTCGATTGCGGCTGAAACAGCCTGCCTCATTTCGGTGTTTGACATAACGCCCGACTTCATATTAACCCCTAAATAAACTAGATTATTAAGATTGATATTCTGATATTTACCGCGAATGCCAGGTATACTGCAATTAGCAAGATTAGAATAATAATATGATATATTTCCAACCTCTAAATTATGCTGAAGTGCATCATCGTCGGGGGTGTTTATAAGATTGATTTTTGAAAGCTTAGGTTTTCCTCCGTGAAAATCTGCATTTGCTTTCAAAGTTGTTTTTGCCTTATTTATTATATATCTGCCTGAGCCTATGGGCGGAATTTCTATTTTATCGCTGCTCTCGGTTTTGTCTGTGCCTTTTTTATATATGGGAAAATTAAGGCAGTTTATAAAATATGGGTCTTCTTTGGATAAATTAAATACAATTTTTTTAGAGCCCTCTGCATTTACAGATTCAACATCCTCTAAAGCGAAGCCAAAGCGGGTGTCGGATTCCATAGCCATTTCGGCACAGTAGACTACATCCTCCGCCGTAACAGTAGAACCGTCGGAAAAGGTGGTGCTTTTAATTGTTACGGTTACTTTTTTGCCTGAGGTTTTCACATCGCTTGCCAGCGACATTTCGGGAGAGAAGCTGTTGTCGAGAATAATCAGACTGTCGTAAATTAGTGTGCCTAACTCTCGATTTAAGGAGGTTTGAGCAGAGTAAGGGCAAAATGAATCGGTAGCACTGCAGGCAATAGACACACCTGAGCGTTCATTTTCGCCTTTAAGCACCTCTTCAACCTCGCTTATATCCGATGCTTGGGAAGAAGAATCAGACAACTCCAAACTGCCTAAATTTGCACAGCCGGAAAATATTATTGCAACAGAAAGTATTATGCAAATAACTTTAAATTTCAATGTTTATTCCTCTTTTATGAAACATTTATTGGCTCCAAAGCCGTTACCTTTCCCTGTCGGTCCACCGATATGAGCCAACCTGAAAGCGATGCGGGGCCATCGGCATTTAAAAAGCGGTTAGGGATTTTATCCTTCATTCTTGAAATTACAATTTCGGGCTTTACGCCCAATACCGAATTTATAGGACCCGTCATACCGATATCGGTGATGTACGCTGTTCCGTTGGGAAGAACCACCGAATCGTTGGTTTGCACATGGGTGTGGGTGCCAAATAGGGCGGTTACCTTGCCGTCGCTGTAAAGCCCTAATGCGCGCTTTTCACTTGTTGCCTCTGCGTGGAAATCTACAATTATTATTTTAGCGCCCTCGTCTTTGGCTTCGCTTACCAAGCGGTCAAGGCACCTGAACGGGCAGTCCATACTGTCCATAAAAACCGTTCCGATAAGGTTTATAACCGCTATTTTTGTATGGCCTAGATCCGCAACACACATTCCTTTTCCCGAAACGCTTGAGGGCATATTCGCAGGTCGGAGAAGAAATTCGTTCTCCTCCAGCGTGCTATATATCTCCTTACGGCGAAGGGTGTGGTTGCCACCCGTTATAACATCTGCACCGCTGGCAAAAATATGCTCGGCACTATAGGGGGTAATTCCATTGCCCTCTGCCGAATTTTCGCCGTTTACAATGCAAAAATCCACACTGTACTGCTTTTTTAACTGTGGCAAGCGGTGGCGCAATATTTCGCAGCCGCTGTTACCTACCACATCACCTATACATAAAATATTCATATAATCTCCGTTAATTATAGCTTTTTTAAAATTTTTGGGCAAAACTCCGCAAGTGAGCATTGTTCACATTTAGGGGCGCGCGCCGTACAAGTATCTCTGCCGTGAAGAACTATGCGGTGGCAAAAATCGTTTGATTCCTCAGGTGGTAAAAGCTTTTTCAAGGCAAGTTCCACCGCCTTTGGATCTCGTGTTGCGGTAAGCCCCAACCTTGCAGAAATGCGTATACAATGAGTATCTGCAACAACTGCAGGTAAACCGTAGACGTCGCCACAAATGAGATTTGCGGTTTTTCTGCCTATGCCCGGCAATTTTATAAGTTCTTCTAAAGTGCGAGGCAATTCACCGCCGTATTTATTTATTAACACCTCAGACAAGGCTTTTAAATCGCGGGCTTTGGTTTTGTAAAGGCCACAGCTTTTTATAAGCTCCTCTATCTGTTCGATGGTTGCATTGGCAAATGCTTCAGGCGTTGGTAAGGCGGAAAACAGCGCAGGGGTAACCAAATTAACTCTGGCATCTGTACACTGTGCCGAAAGCCTTGTTGCCACCAGCAGCTGAAAGGGATTTTCTGCATTTAACGAGCACACCGCTTGGGGATATTTTAGTTTTAGCGCTTCAACAGCCTTTAATGCTATTATTTGCTTTTTTGTTTGACGCGGCACATCCCCACTCCTTTACAGAATACTACTATTATATAATAACACTTTTATTCTTTCACTGCAACACCAAAGATAAAGACTCCCCAAAAATTTCTTTTGGGGAGTCTGATACGATTTTAGTTATTTCTAACTCTTTTGATTATCTTTTGTTTCTGAAGCCTCGACGAGGACGCTCGCTACGGGTATCCTCATTTGCATCTTCATCCACAGTTAATCCCTTGATTTCAACCAAAGCGGCACGGCGGGAAAGGTTGAGTCTGCCCTGATCGTCAATCTCTTCTACCTTAACCATTACCTGATCGCCAACGGTTACGCAATCTTCAACCTTTTCTACCCTCTTAACATCAAGGCGGCTGATATGCACAAGGCCCTCTACGCCGGGTACAATTTCAACAAATGCACCGAAGGTCATAAGGCGGGTTACCTTACCGTTGTAAATAGCGCCGATTTCGGGACCCTTAGCAATTGTTTCAACAATAGATACAGCCTGCTGTGCCTTATCAATATCAAGACCTGATACATATACGTGTCCATCGTCTTCAATATTGATTGTGCATTCACACTGCTCTTGAATAGACTGGATAATCTTGCCCTGCTTACCGATAACATCACCAATCTTCTGAGGATCAATAATGGTGGTGAGCATTTTGGGTGCATAGGGAGAAAGCTCAGTTCTTGGCTCTGCAATGCATTTAAGCATTACTTCGTCAAGAATGTAATCCCTAGCTTTATGAGTTTTTGCCAAAGCTTCCTTAATAATTTCAGGAGTAAGACCGTGAACCTTTAAGTCCATCTGAATAGCGGTTATACCCTCTTTAGTACCTGCTACCTTAAAGTCCATATCACCATAGAAATCTTCAAGGCCTTGAATATCTACCATTGTCATAAAGTCACCGTAAACACCTTCATCACCTGTGATAAGACCGCAAGAGATACCTGCAACAGGAGCTTTAATGGGAACACCCGCTGCCATAAGTGCCAAGGTGGAGCCACAGATAGAGCCCTGAGAGGTTGAGCCATTTGAAGAAAGAACCTCTGAAACAACACGAATGGTATATGGGAACTCCTCAACAGAAGGAATAACAGGAACGAGTGCGCGTTCAGCCAATGCACCGTGACCGATTTCACGTCTGCCAGGACCGCGGCTTGGCTTGGTTTCGCCAACAGAATATGAGGGGAAGTTGTAGTGATGAATATAGCGCTTCTCGGTTTCTTCGTCCAAACCGTCTAATTTCTGTGCATCGCTGACAGAAGCGAGGGTTGCTATAGAAAGAACCTGAGTTTGACCTCTTGTGAAAAGGCCTGAGCCGTGAACACGGGGAAGTAAATCTACCTGTGCATCAAGGGGACGAATTTCATCAATTCCACGACCGTCTACGCGCTTTTTATCATTCTTGAGCCAGTTGCGAACAACATGCTTCTGAATAAGATACATAATCTCGTCGAGCTTGGATTCCTGACCTTCAAACTGGGCATCGTACTTTTCGTGAACCTCGTTGTAGATAGGAAGAAGAGCTGCATCGCGAACAAGCTTATCATCGGTATCGAGAGCTTTTTGAACTGCCTCGTAATAAGCATCTTCAATCTCTTTAAAGATTACGGGGTCGGGATCATTTGATTGGAACTCGAACTTAGGTTTGCCAATCTCAGCAACGATACCATTGATAAATTTAACAATTTCACGGTTAACCTCGTGACCCTTCATAATGGCATCAAACATAACATCGTCGGGAATTTCGTTGGCACCTGCCTCAATCATAGCAACCAAATCTTCTGTGGAAGAAACGGTGAGATTAAGGGTGGTCTTGCCGCGCTCTTCTAAAGTGGGGTTGATAACAAACTCGCCGTCTACCAAACCAACGTTAACGCTTGATATAGGACCGGCCCAAGGAATATCGGAAATAGCAATCGCACAGGAAACACCGATAGCGGCTGCAATTTCGGGAGAACAGTCGGGATCAACCGACATTACTGTTGCAACAACAGAGCAGTCGTTACGCATATCCTTCGGGAAAAGAGGTCTGATAGGACGGTCGATACAACGACCTGCCAACACAGCCTTATCAGCTGCCTTACCCTCACGACGCTGGAAGGAGCCGGGTATTCTGCCTACTGAATACATTTTTTCCTCATAGTCAACAGAAAGGGGGAAGAAATCCACGCCCTCTCTGGGTTTTGCAGATGCAGTTACGGTGCAAAGCACCGAGGTATCGCCGTAGCTTGCCAATACTGCTGCGTTTGCAAGCTGTGCCATTTTGCCTGTTTCAAGCTTTAATGGGCGGCCTGCAAGGGTGGTTTCATAAACCTTGTAATTTTCAAACATTTTAATTCCTCCGTTTTAATATACTTTGAGGAGTTCGGTTAGCAATAACTCCAACCTTTAAAGCATTTTAAAAGCTCGAGTTACCGCTAAACTGCGAATTCCTCAATATTAACACTACTAGCGGTATTCACCGCAAAACATAACTCAAGGCAGACCGGCAAAACCGATCTGCCCAAAAGCTGCGATTACTTACGGATACCAAGTCTTTTAATAATAGAACGGTATCTTTCGATGTCTACCTTCTGGAGATATGCCAAAAGGTTACGTCTGTGACCAACCATCTTGAGAAGTCCGCGACGGGAGTGATGGTCGTTCTTGTGTGCCTTTAAGTGCTCGGTGAGCTCGTTGATACGATTTGTAAGAAGAGCAATCTGCACCTCAGGAGAACCTGTGTCACCCTCGTGAGTAGCGTACTCAGCGATGATAGCATTCTTTACATCTTTAGTCTGCATTAGTTTCACCTCATTTAAAATTTATTCCGAAAACCAAGCAATGGGAAAAGGTGTTTCCGCATTACGGCATACTCCCACAGCGTAGTAAACGGTAATAGTATTATAACACAACCATTTCAAAATGTAAAGCCCTTTTTTTAGTATGCTCAAACTTTGCATTTCCTTGTTGCTTCTCGCTTTTAGCAAACCCTTTTCGCAACTATATGTCATTTGCAATTGTGTTTTTTATGTGATAAAATATTATTTATGTATTATGTCAATTTATTTAATTGCTTAATGTCTGCTCAATCATCTCTGTTGATTCGGCATCCGTCAATTCTGCATCTTCCGTTTTCGAAGAAGTGTTATTAACAGAATCGATAGTTGTGCTTTCTGCACTTTGGCTTGAAGCTGTTGTATAGGTATCTTCCGACGAAGAAGTTGACGACTCGTTGCTTTCTGTTGTATCAAAAGATGCATTGTCAACTGAGGTTGTGGTGGCGCTTTCTGTATTCTCACTTGAAGCTGCTTCTTCTTTATTTTCAGTTGATGCAACTGTAGATTTGGTGTCTTGCCCTTTAACAGATGATGTGCTATTAACAGATGTAGACATAGTGCTCTCTGTGTTTTTATCTGTTGATGCAGCTTCAGACTGAGTGGAGTCAGTCTTTGTGGAAGTGGTGCTGCTGACGGCATCGGTTGAAGAATTTTCCGTTGTTTCCAAAGAGTTTATGGTAGTCTTATCCTCTTTTGGTTCATCAGCGGAAGCGTTCTCGCCTCTAACGGTCATTTCAACTTCATCTTTATCTGTTATATACAGTTCGTTTTTATTGCCCTTGTTCGTATAATCGGCATAATGTGACGAGGTTCCCCAATGCGCTAAAAATTCAACCTGTGTTGTGTTGGTAACTGTTAAATAAAAGGTAATTGTGTCTATGATTTCGTCGCCGTCCACACCTAACTGCTGTGTGTGATATTTTTTGTCACACTTTTCTGCAGACACAACGCAAAATCCTGTTGTAGCAGTATTTTCCTCAGCAGGCATTAAAACAACTTTATATTTTTTGTCTATCTCCAGTTTAGCAGTGTGGGTTATGCTGTCGATTTTTGTAACCTCAACAGCATTGTTAGAATCGTCGTGAATTGATATTGAAACATCTGCCACAAAATTTGCTGATTTAATACTGTTATATTCGGAGGAAACCGTGCAGGAAAAGTATGCATAGGCAGTTATACTCATAGTTGCAATACAAATGATAATAAAAACAATAGCAACAGTGATTCTGGTAAGCATAACTTTTTCACGAACTTTACCATATCCGTGCTTTGGTACATAAAAGAATTCATTGTAAAGTTCTTTCAAGAGTGTGGTCTCCTTTCTTTAAAATTTAATCTTGCATTTGAGTTGCGGTGACGCTGATACCAAGATTAACCTCCGGCTGTGTTCCTCGATAGTTTGCAACATTACCTGTATCCTCAGGCATTCTCACAACCAACGCCATATAGGTGGTCTCTCCTACACCTAAGGAGGAAATAGATGAATGATAGGTGTTTAACGGTTGAGCAGCAACTTCTTTTGCCAATTCTCTTTTGGCAACTAATGCTTCAACTTCCTTTTCGGTGAGAGTAGAATTTGTAGAGTTTTTGTCGGTTTCAGCAGTTACAAGCCCAAATTTCAGATGCTCTTGCAAATTAAATCTTTGACCAAATACATTTGTTCCCGATGTAAAACTATTGATAATAACCGCTGTTTGATAATTAAATGGGACTGTTCCATTATTTTTTACTTTGAGATACACAATCTGCGTATACCCCGGTTCATAAAGTGCTTCGTCATCGAATATATCTGTTTGGCTATCTATTGGTACATAGGTAACTTCATCCTCCAAACGATAAGAAACCTCTAAATCAAACTCTGCAAAATTGATAATATTCTTAACCTCAGGTGATGCATCTGAAAACCACGCAAGCGATGCACTTGTGCCTAAAGCTGTCCAAGCAAGGATTGCGCACAGGCTGAGTGCTAAAGCGATTTTTTTATAGGCTTTTTTCTTTATTTTCTGCACGCTAAATCCTCCTATTTAAAATTTCGCGCCAATTGGTAAATATATTTTTTATTCAGATTGCTTTTTTCTGCGCGCCAAGATAAGAATAACCATTATGGCGGCAGAGCACAATGCCAATGATAACCACAGATAGGGCTTAGAACTGTCACCCGTCTGGGGTGGTTTCGGGTCGCTTTCTTCTATGGGCAATTCCTCAACCATAAATTCCCAGTCAAGATAGCCAATCTTGCTCTGAAATATATTGTCTAATTCCATCGGTACATCTAGAAGTACATCAAGATTTACCTCACCGCCAGAATAAAGAGTGCCTAAGCACACCCAACTGTTGAGCTGTGCAGTTTCATTAGCTGCGGCATCAAACATATATGCCATTTCATTGTCATTACTTTTCTGCACCTTAAGTCCCAACTGCGAAAGGAATTCTTCAGAATCTTTATGGGCGCCGAGAGAGCGGATATAAATTTTAACCTTAACATTCTTTGATGCATCGTTTTTTACGGTAATTTTTTGTGTTAAAGTATCGCCGGGCATAACGTCTTTAAATTCGGGAAATAAATCGGTGGGCGAATATTCACTACCGGGGGTGAAAACGAATTCCTGTGCATTACCGCTGTAGGTAACTCTGCCATTTTCTGCGTAAGCAGTTGCCGTAAAGGAAAGAGTCATAACAAGAACTATTGCAAGAAAAAGTGTTTTTTTCATAACCCTGCCCCCTATTCCTTAGGCCAACCGGAAGCGGTATAGGTATTACCGTCGCTGATGGGATTGTTTTCACTCTGCACTGCTTGTGCATTCACCGTTAAGGTAAGCGTTTTACCGATGTAACTGTTATCCACCTTTGAGCCTACAATCTCTACGTGGGAGAAAACATTGGGGGTTGTTTCACCAGGGTTTACTATACCGTTATAATAATACCAACCGTCGTGAAGCTTCCAATGTTCTTCATCTATGTTCAGTTTGAAGCAATCCTCAGCAGAGAGCTCCTGAGAATCTATACCGTAAACAACTTTTACACGCAAGTAAAAAGGATGCTTGCAGTCACTTTCGATGCTGACCTGCTTTGAAACAATATCACCGGGTACAATGTAGACACCCTCTTTAGGAAACTCAGTACCTTGGTCGGTTTTTTCGTGAATAACAAACTGAATATTACCGGAGGTCACAACATTGGTGGCTTTGCCCACAGTGGAGTAGTAAGCAAGTGAGCTTTGAGTTAAAAATGTGAGCACTATTGCTATGAGCGCAATTACCGTACACCTTACTTTAATTTTATTCAGCACAATGTTTCCTCCTTTTCTTAAATTTTCTTATCAGCAATCAAAAGGTACAAGGGATTTTTCTTATATCCTTTGATTGCCGCCTAACTCCCACGAGGGGAGTTAGGACGGACTT
>JAZNRT010000053.1:0-6794 GCA_045590875.1 Acutalibacteraceae bacterium | reverse complement strand
TTCTGCACCGAGCACCTACCCCGATATACATCTATTACATAAGACAAGGTTTGGAAGGTGTAAAAGGAAATTCCTATAGGCAGAGTGATATCCAACAGCGGTATACCGGTGCGCAACAGACTGTTTACGTTAGATAAAATCAGATTTGTATACTTAAAGAAGGCGAGCATACCTATGTTCACTACAACAGTGATTATGAGGGCCGCTTTGGCTTGGCGTTTTTTGTCACCACTCAGGAAGCTGCCAACAACTCTGCCAAAAAAATAATCAAAGGTGATGGTAAAGAGCATCACAATAGAATAGGCGGGCATATCCCAAGCGTAAAAAAGGAATATGCTTGCCAAAAACAGCCATAGGTTACGGAGCTTTTTTGGGCATAGAAAATAAACCGACAATACTATTGCCAGAAATCCAAACAAAAAAACCTCCGATGAAAAGACCATTTTTTATAATCGCTCCTGTTTTAGCTGTTATATTTTAGGTGCTAGACGTTAGACTATATATGGGTAGCTTGTGTGTTTTTAAAACTATCGTCTAATTTATAGAATTGTTTATAATTTCTTCTGCGTTTTCATAGTCATCGGTAACGCAATAAATCACTGTGTTTCCCGATGTTTTTATAATTGCATTGTCCAGCTTGTTTAGCTGTGAGGTGTCGTAGCTTTTATATGTGTCGTAAAGCTCTTTGGTTTTGCTTTGCAGCATTGCTTCAACCTCCGAAGCAAGGGCTGACGATTCGCAATTAAACAGGGCAAATCTATCGGCAGGGTAGCCTGCAGAATAAGCCTCTGCCGTTACTCCTTCGGGGATGTCGTAGCTTGTTCCCACAAGCATTTCGTTAAGCTGGGTCATTTCCTGCTGAAATTCAACATTTTCTAACACCTCAGCAATTAACGCTTCTTGCTTTTCGGGGGTCAGCTCACTTGTGCACCCCGCTACAGAAAGGGCAAACAAAAAGCATATGAGAATTGACAGCGTTTTTTTGAAGATTTTCATAATAAACTTCTTTCCTTTATTTTTTGGATTTTTTCTTGAACTCCAGCGTGCGGTAGGCAAGGTAGGTGAGCCAATTATCACAAACATCCTTGCCGAAATGTATTCCATCGGAGGAAATGGCTTCGGGAAGATATCCCCCCTCCCCCTCAAAGGCGGAATAGGCATCTATATAAAACACCTTTTTCTCCTGACACATTTCTATAATATGTTTATTATATTTCTTTGCCCGATGGTTGGTGAACAAATTGCTTGTTTGGTCTTTGGATTTTGCAACCGGCAGCACCGACTGCACATATATTACGCTGTCGGGCATAATTTTTCTAACGCTGTCGATAAGCTTTTTGTAGGACCTTATAAAGCCCTCAACCGAATCGAAGCCAAGCTCATTTATGCCGAACATAAGGTAGATTTTAGAATATTTTTTGCGGTTGGCTTTTAAGGCTTCAAGAGCTGTTACCTTTTTGGATTTTACTGTGGCAAATTTCTTTTGGAACACAGTGTTTACATTCAGACCCACATCGCAAAGGGGAAGCGCTGTAGTCTCTTTAAGCTTTGAATAAATAACCAAATCCACTGTGCGGGAGTCGCCTAAAAAAACCGCGTCGTTAAAATAGCCCAAGCCCTTGCTGGAATTCTTTGGCACGGGGGCGGAATAATCGTAGCCCACGGCATAGGTCACACCATTTTCGGTGGCAGTTTCGTAGGTTATATATGTATCCTCGGCAAACACCTGTGGTACTCCCAAAAGGCAGGTGGCCGTTAGAAGTAGTGCCAAGGCTGTTTTTATGGTTTTTTTAAATTTTTCCATTGTCACTGTTTTGTTTCTTCACCCTTATTTTCTATGCTTTGTATAATCTTTTTTTGGTTATAACACGATTGAGCCCCACGTTGATCGTGTCCCAAGCCGTCGTTATTTGCATTGGGCGTTTTGTCACGCACAATAATCACTCTGTGTGAATTCAAGATTCAAGATGTTAGATTGTATATCGGTAATCTGTGGGTTTTAAACTATCGTTTAATATCCAGTATTGCATTTATGGGTTGTCCTTTTTTAAAAGCCGCGATATTTTCTGCCACTCGGTCTATAAGCCGATTTCTTGATTCCACCGCCGCCCAAGCGATATGTGGGGTTATTATTATATTCGGGCAGTCGAGATAGGGATGCCTTTCATACATTGGCTCCTCCTCAAGCACATCGATTGCCGCGCCTGCAATTATGCCGGTTTTCAGCGCTTCTGTCAATGCCTCTTCCTCTACCACACCGCCTCGCGCAGTGTTTATAAGATATGCGGTGGGTTTCATAAGCGAAAGGGTTTTCTTGTTTACAAGCCCTGATGTTTCGGCTGTGAGGGGGCAATGCAGGGTGAGAAAATCGCTGTTTTTAAATATTTCTTCCAAACTCACAAACTCCACACCCTGAGCACTTTTCTCTGTTCGGGCGTTTGCGATTACCCTCATTCCAAAGGCTTGTGCAATTTTTGCCACCGCTGCGCCTATTGTACCAAAGCCTATTATGCCTAGAGTTTTGCCCGAAAGCTCAAAGAAGGGGTAACTGAAATAGCAGAATTTTTTGGATTTCACCCAATCTCCTCTTTTTACTGAGGTGTTGTATTTTGAAAGGTTTTCGCTGAGCTCCAAAATTAGTGCAAAGGTGTGCTGTGCCACCGAGTCGGTGGAATAATTCGGCACGTTTGAAACCACTATGCCCCGCTCTGCCGCCGCAGAAATATCAATATTATTGTAGCCCGTTGCAAACAGGGTGATAAATTTTAGCCTTTTGCAGGAGTCCATAATTTCAGCGGTTATTCTTGTTTTGTTGCAGATAATTACCTCTGCATCCCGTGCCGCCTCTATCACTTCCTCTGGGGGAAGCATATCGTGGTATTCCACCTCGCCCAATGCTTCAAGGGGGGAGAGAGAAACATCACCCTTTGTTACGGTGTTTGCGTCTAGTACGCATATTTTCATTGTTATCAACTTCCCATTTTAGATATTAGATTGTAGATGAGTAGGCCACAGCAACGGCCGCTATTCGTCCGCATTTTTAAGGTGCAGATAGCGGCTGTGGCAAGGACTCGGTGCGAAAGGTAAGGCTATTTGCCTACCTCGCTCCGTAGGACACAGCAACGGCCGCTATCTGCCCTTAAAACAAGGTTGGTATATAGGTGAATGACATTATCACTGCTGCTCCCACAACTCCTAAAAAGATGGTGGGGAGTGACTTCCTTATAGGCATATTAAGGGCATTTGCCACAAGGGCACCTGTCCAAGCTCCTGTTCCGGGCAGAGGAATTGCAACAAGGGCGAAAAGACCCAACATCTTCCATTTTTCTACCTTTTCCTTGTTTTTTTCTGCCTTTCGGTCGAGAAAATCAAGAAGTTTTTCAAGTTTTGGGAACTTCCTCAGCCAAGCAAAAATCTTATTAAGGAAGAGCAGTATAAAGGGTATCGGAAGCATATTGCCTATGATACAAACGGGGAAAGCCACCAAATAGGGCACTTCCATTAAAGCTGCCGCAATCATACCCCCACGAAGCTCTAAAATCGGTAAAATCGATATGAGAATAAGGGTTAACCAATCGGGCATACCGCCCAAAGAATTTACTAAAGAATCCGCCAAGCTTTCTGCCATTTTTATACACGCTCCTACCTATACTTTTTGTCATATTATGAAGTGCACTGTTGATTTAATATCTAACTTCTATTATCCTACCCTTGTTCCAGGGTAGTAGTGGGTAAGGATTCGCTGGTAATCCCAGCCCTTGCCTGCGTAGTAATTCGCGCCCACCTGACTCATACCAACACCGTGACCATAGCCGCGCACGGTGAAGGTAAAGGTGTCGTTAGATTTGTTGTATTTCAGCTTAAAGGCTGTGGAACGAAGCTCGTATTGAAGCAGAGAATCCCGCATAGACGAGCCCGTTACGGTCTTTTTGCCGCCGATATCAACACTTCTTACATAAGCTTTGTTTTCATCATATTTTATGTTAAACCACTTATTTTTATTAACACCGCTTAAATCTATTCCGTAGGTTTCAGCAACACGCTCTTTTAATTCGTCGGCGGTGTAGGTTACGGTGGTCTTGTAGCCGTCGGCATACTTATCGCCCTCTGAGGGTACTGCGCGAAGATAGGGAATATCCGCCCACCAAACATCCTTACAGTTTGCGGAATAATCCGCCGCGATTGCGTAGTAGTAGGTTTGGGCGGTGGTGCTTCCGTCTAAAACCTTGATTCCCTTAACCGACTCTGCGGCTGAAATTGCCTTGTCGGTGGGATTTTTCATAGGCACACCCGGTGCGGCACCCTTTTCGGAGCCTGAGTTTATAAGCCAGCAATAAGCGGCAACAGCCTGTGCCTTTAGAGCCTCCATATTAAAGCCGCCGCCCATTTCTGCCTCAACAATATAAGGGATAATATCCATATAATCACCCTTTATAATATCCCCTGAGGCATAGGTTTTTCCGCCCACAGTAACACTCCAGGAGGAAATGTTTGTAACGGTGAGGTTGTTCACCTTGCTACCGTTGCTTATGCTGAAGCCTACTGTGGAGCCCTCTTCTATTCTTTCCCCTGCGGGACATTCCTGAGCTACCACCGTGCCCGCAGTTTTTGAAGATGTAACGGTTTTAATTTTGCCAACCCTCAGCCCTGCCTCTTTTATGGCGGCACTTGCCTCCTCTTCAGTAAGGGAGGTGAGCCTTGGCATTTCTATAATTTTAATTTTACCCAAGCCGTTGCTTACAACAATATCAATAGGGGTGTCATAATCCACCTCGCTGCCCGCTTTCGGGCTTTGAGAAAGTATTGTGCCCGCTTCTAATGAGCTTTCCGCCTCGGCTACCTTGCCCAGCTTTAGCTCGCGGTCGGCAAGTATCATTTTAGCGTTGGATTCAGCGTTACCCACAAGGTCGGGTACCATAGCCTTGCCCTCGGCAAGACCGCCCGACACGGTGAGCACAACGGGTATATCGGCGCTGATCTGAGCTCCGCTAACAACCGACTGCTTTAACACTGTGCCTCGCTTTTGCTCGGATTCAACTGTTTTTATTTCTACCTTTAATCCCAGAGTATCCTCTAGAATGCTCTTAGCCTTGTCCTTTTGCAATCCCGTTACATCAACAAGGGTTACTATGTTGCTCATTTCCACCTTTGCAGTTTTATCCATATCGGCGGTGAGCCCTGTTTGCTCGTATCTCATATTATTGGGACGCCTTGTAGGTGCCGACGGTTTGCTGACAGAGGTTGTGCTTGAGGTACCGCCCTCCACAGAGGTTGTTTTATCGCTTTCGGTGGGTTTTCCCTCGCTAGTTTCGGTTTTTGACGAAGTGTCCTTCTCAGGTTGCTTATCGTTTTTATCGGTTGTGGTTTCCACTACCTTTCGCTTTTCCAAAGCATCGGCAGTTTCATTTTGCCTTAAATTCCTTGCCGCCACTACCTGAGTTTCTTTTTCGCCCTCTGCCACCAATATAAGCAGCGTATCACTGGGTGCGGCATCTACATCGTAGATGTTTTGAGAATGCTCGTAATAATTATTTATATATTCGCGGAATAAATTTTCATTGAGGAAGCTTTGGCGGTCCATCAAAAACGGCTCCTGGCCATTTTTAAAGCTAAAGGCTGAAAATATCGCCCACTCTCCCTCCTCGTAAAGTGTGTCGAAGCTTAAAGTGGGGGCGCCATCGTTATCTTTAGTGTAGGTATTTATTGCAGAAAGTCCTCGCAGGTCGCCCTTATCCACACCCTGCAGAATTATTACAGAGGGTGTTTTGTCTTGCCTGATATCGGATTTTGTATAAACAGTGCCGTAGCTGTTTGCGGTGCCGTCAAAAAGGTGTTTTTTAAGATAATCTGCGCCGCTTTCACCCATTTTCACCACTGGCATCTCATAAGCCTTGCCCGCTTTTTCACTTATTTTCAGATATCCCGCCATATCGGGATTAAGCTCTAAAAGCTCTTCATATTTTTCCAAAATCCCATTGCGGATACTACCATTGTCGGCATCCACAAGGGCTGTAAGCTTGCTGTTTACCTTGTCGTATTGCTTGGGGTCTTTGCTTAAATACACATAGGCGCCACAAAAGGCAATCGCAACCACCAAAACAAGGCAAACCGCCTTGATTATTCCGCCAAAGCCTTTGGAGGAGTGGTTTGGGGGCGTGTCCTCCCCCTGCAAATCCTTTAAAAGGGTGGGATCCATAACCTTTCGGGGCTTTTCTTTTATGAATTCCTCTATGCGGTTCTCTTCTGCCTCATATTCCTCATAACTCCAGCCGATGTTGTTATCCTCTTTCGGGGCTGAAGCCTCTGTCTTTCCGTAGAACAGAAAGGAATCAAGTGCGTTATCCTTTTTTTCGGTTTTTTCCTTTTGAATACCCATATTCCCATCCTTTCAAATAGCCTTAATTTGATGAAACACCTTCAAGCTTTGTTAAAATTTCCATAACCTCCGACAGCTGGCTGGAGTTAGCATATTCTGTAGCCTCCGAGCTGTCTTCATTATGGCGGGTGTCGGTTTCTTCTGATTCGGTTTCTTGCGATTCTGCTTTGCCGCAGGATACATAAACCACTATTGCCCGCTCAGAGGTCATAGACTCAGGCTCGTGGGACTGCATTATAACAGTTCCCTCCTTTTCCTCAGAATAGCTTTTTACAATTCTTAAAGTAAAGCCTTTATCCACAGCGGACTCTGTTGCCTTTTTAAGGGTTTTGCCCACTAATGCAGGCACGGATATCTGCTCCTTTTTGCCGCTTACGGTTAGCTCTATGCCGCTGCCCACGGCGGTTTTTGTGCCCTC
>JAZNRT010000052.1:0-23992 GCA_045590875.1 Acutalibacteraceae bacterium | reverse complement strand
CTTCTTTAAGGTTTTGCCATTTACAACTACCTTTACAGAGGGTTTAAGAGCCTTGCCTGTGTATGCCTTATCGCTAACTTTTACCTTTGCCTTTGCAACGCTTGTTCTAGGGAGCTTTGCGATAGTTGATGTCTTAGTAGCCTTACATACGGTACAGGTATAGGTCTTAACACCTGCTGCTGTATAGGTTGCTTTCTTGGTTACAACTCCACTGTTGTATTTATGGGTGATGCTTCTCTTAACACCGCATACATTACAATTGGTGTCGCAAGCGTTGGTATATTTATGAGTTGTGAGCTTTGCAATAGCGCTAGTCTTTTTGCCGCCGCAAACTGTACAGGTGTAGGTTTTAACACCGGCAGCCTTGCAAGTGGCAGCTTTAGTTACAACACCATTGTTGTACTTATGGGTTGTGAGTTTGGGAACAGCCTCTGTTTTAACAGTAGTGGAGCAGAGTGTACATTTGTAGGTCTTTGTGCCTGCCGCTTTGCAGGTAGCAGGTGAAGTAACAGTACCACTATTAGATTTGTGACCTGAATATGTAAAAGGACGTACAACAGCTGTGCCGCCTTCGTTATTGTTGAACTCATCACCTTCGGTAACGTCAACAACTGTAATTGTTGCGTTAACGGCGCCTGCTACTGCTGTTTTCTTAGGTGTAGCAGTAAAGGAAGCGATTTCGTATTTGCCGTTTGTAGCGATTGCAGAATCTTCAAGGGCATTAAATCCCTGACCACATTCTAAAACGATTAAACCGCCGTTATTGTTTAAAACCCATCCGTTTGCTGTGAGGGGTGAGGCTACGTTTGAAATAGTGAAGTTGTCGGTAGCATCAACAACAAACTGGATGCCTCTGATGCCGCACATATCTTCAGGAATTTCAAAATAAACCTTTACAGTGCCGCCTTTGCAATTTACAGTGCCGGAAAGAGATATAGAATCCTTAACATCGGAAACGGCTGCAAACGAGGGCATAACGAATACCGATGCGGCTATACACAGTGCAAGTACGAAAGACGCAATTTTTTTGATATTTCTCATTTAATTTTCCTCCTAGAAAAACTTTTTATACATTCTTAGTATATAACAAGAATTGCTTTCTGTCAAGGGGAATAGTGAACAAAAATAGCTAAAATTATTAGTGCAAATAACTAACGTAAGATTGTATAGTGCAAACAAGCGCAATTATATACAACTTTTAGTGTTTGTGTTCGGTAAAATTTGTTGCGAAATACGAAATGAATAATTCACAAAAAATAGTCTACAAAAATTACCAACAATGTGATATACTTAATAAAAAAAATAAATTTTGAGGTGCAAAATGAATAGGGGTAAAGAATTTTTAAAAAGGAAAGATATTAACATTTCACCGAAGCTTTATTTTGTGGACGCTATGAGCGGTATGGCATTAGGGCTGTTTTCATCGCTTCTTATCGGCACAATTTTTGGGACCTTGGCAACACTTTTTTCTTGGGAGTGGCTCGCAAAAATTGCAGGGTATCTCGGCGCCAAAAGCTTTATAGTAGGTGCAGCTATTGCTGCGGGAACTGCAAGGCCACTAAAGGCTCCGCCACTAGTTACATACAGCGCCTTGGCAGTAGGTGCAATTGGCAACGATTTAGGTGGACCTGCCTGCGCGTTTATTGCGGCACTTATTGCAATAGAAATAGGCAAGATTGTTTCTAAAGAGACCCCCGTGGATATAATCGTAACTCCTACAGTGACCATACTATCGGGCGGCGTAATCGCCACCTTGGTTGGCCCTGTAATATCTAATGTTATGAGTGCTCTTGGCGGATTTATAATGTGGGCTACCGAGTGCCAACCCTTTGTGATGGGAATTATCGTTTCGGTGGTTGTTGGCATAGTGCTCACTCTTCCTATAAGCTCGGCAGCGCTTTGCGCAATGATAGGCTTGGGCGGAATTGCCGCAGGCGCCGCTGCTGCGGGCTGTTGTGCACAGATGATAGGCTTTGCTTTTATGAGCTATAGAGAAAACAAGATAGGCGGTCTTGTGGCACAAGGACTGGGCACCTCAATGCTTCAGATGGGCAATATTGTTAAAAATCCTTGGATATGGCTTCCGCCTACCCTAAGCGCCGCTATAACAGGTCCTATAGCCACCTGTGTGTTCCGCTTAGAAATTGATCCAAGTCAGGCTGTAAATGCAGGTATGGGTACCTGTGGTCTGGTTGGCCCCATAGGCATAATATCCAGTATGGAGCCATCAACTTCAATGTGGATAGGTGTTATATTGCTTTGCTTTGTAATTCCCGCCGTGCTTTCTGTTGTTTTCTGTGAAATAATGAGAAAAGTCGGGCTAATAAAGGAAAATGACCTTAAGCTGGATTTATAAAATTTAAGTTAAAAATACACTTCAAATGTTGCAAACAGAGTAATGTTATGTTATTATTACTTTGTTAACACATATAATAATGGGTGGTGTTTATTATGAAAAGGAAAGGTTCATTTAACGTGTTTCAAGATGGTGACAAATACGTTGCCGTTGCTACGGGGGATTACAAAAAGGAATTCGGCGGAATGATAAGGCTAAACGAAACAGGTGTTTTGCTTTGGAAATGCCTCGGTGAAGATGTTACAATAGATGATTTAAGCGAGGCACTTTGCAAGGAGTATGAAATTCCCCAAGAGCTTGCCCTTGCAGATGCAGAAAAATTCGTGAATGACCTTAGAGAAGCAGGATTCATCGAAGATTGATTTTAAATCTGCGAAAGGATTGATATTAAATGGCAATAGTTAGACCCTTCAGGGGTATGCGATATACAGAAAAAGCAGGTGAAATAGGCGAGGTTTGTTGCCCCCCTTACGATATTATAAGTGATGCTCAGCGGAAAGCATATATTAAGTCAAACGAAAATAATGTTATCCGTTTGGAGCTTCCTCGTGAAAAGGGCAACCCCTATAAAAAAGCCAAAGCAACTCTTGACAATTGGCTGGAAAACGGAATATTGGATTTTGACGAGGAGCCCTGTTTCTATATTTACGAAGAGCGCTTTACGGTAGAGGATAAGGAATATGCTTTAAAAGGGCTTATCGGGAAGGTTTTTCTTTATGAGTTTGAAAGAGGAATAATTCTTCCCCACGAAAACACCCTTTCAAAGGCCAAGGAAGATAGATTCAACCTTATGAAAGAAACCGCTTGTAATTTCAGTCAGGTTTATTCCCTTTATCACGATCCATACGGCAAAATTGATAAATCAATAGCAAAGCTTACCGACCGAGATCCCGACAAATGCTTCACAGACGAAAGCGGTGTTACTCATAGTATGTGGATTGTTCCCCGTTGCACAGAGGCGGATAAAATTTCTGCCAATATGGCGGGTAAAAAGCTTTATATAGCAGATGGACACCATCGTTATGAAACCGCTCTTAGGTATCGCGATCATTTAAGAGCCGAGGGCGTAATATCCGAATTTGGTGAAAACGAAGCCGATTATATGATGATGATGCTTGTTAATATGCAGTCCTCAGGCTTGGTTGTTTTCCCAACCCACAGAATTATTCACAGCCTTAAAAAATTCAGTATCACAAAAACGGTAGAGGCTTGTCAGCAATATTTCCATGTTGCCACCACAAAATCTAAAAACACGGCAACCACCAAATTAAAGGAAATCTATGCGGCAGGGGAAAAGGGCTTTTGTATGTACGCGGGCAAAAAGTACTATGTTATGAAGCTTTCCGACCCTAATGCTATGAAGGAATTTTTACCCCAATCTTCCAACGCTTTAAGAAATCTTGATGTAAGTATTCTTCATAAGCTTGTGTTGGAAAGAATAATGGGCATAGACGAAGAAAATATGGCAAACGGCGTTAACCTCACCTACACGAGAGACGACGGTGAGGCTGTAGCCGCAGTAGACGGCGGCGAGGCAAACTGTTGCTTTATTCTTAACCCTACAAGGGTTGAGGAAATTGCCGATGTTGCCTTAGCCGGCGAAAAAATGCCGCAGAAATCCACATATTTCTATCCTAAACTCACAACAGGCCTTGTTATGAATAAGCTCGATAGACCCATTCCCCAAAAGGAAGAGGATATCGTGGTAAAGGCAGAATACGTAGAACCTGAAGCTGAATTTATGGATATGCCTTAAAACACTAAGCAACGCAGTCATAAACTGCGTTGCTTTTGTTTGGTGGAGTATATCGGGTTCGAACCGACGACCTTTGACTTGCGAAGCCAACGCTCTACCAACTGAGCTAATACCCCAATTATTATTTAATAAATTTATTATATAGTTATTTTTTTGATTTTTCAATACTTTTTTAAGTTTGATTTGAAATGTGTATTGTTATATGGTAATATGTATCTATAGATTATGCAAGCGAGGAGTTACTTTCTATGGCAAAATCCAAAGTTAAAAGTGAAAAAACCGTAGGTGCAATTGTTGTTTCGGTGATTGCTCTTGTAATAGCGGCTATTATTATATTCGCATCGGTAATGAGTAGCAATGGTGTTGTCACATCAAAGGGCGATCTTATGGAGGGTGTGGGTGCTAAGCGCGCCACTAGAGGAAAATTAAGTGAAGAGTTTAAAGAGCTTTATATGGATTTCACCATTGAACTTGTAAGCTCTATGGCGTCTATTAGTCAGGAAAATGTAGCCTTTGCACCATCTGATATTTTGGCATCTGCCGCCTTTCTTGCAGGCGCCGCTGAGGGGCAGACTAAAGCGGAGATTGAAACTGTGCTGAAGATAGAGGCTCAGGATATCGGCAAAGGCGTTTCTGTGTTAGAAAATAGGGCTTCCTATAAAGAGGAGACAGGCGGACTTATGAATTCAAGGTCTGCTTGGTTTAACACAATGAATCCCTTTGGTGTGAAGAAGAACTTTTTGAAGAAGAATGCTAAATATTACGGGCTTAAAATGCGCCGTGAAGATTTCACTTCAGATGATATTGAGATCTTGACGAATCAACTGATTAGTCAAGATACCTTTGGAAATACATTTTCCTCATTTATGTTTCAGGATTACGATTCTATGAATATGATTTCGGCAGCCTCTTTTGCTTCCTTATGGAAGAAAAAGGGCGCATCTAAAGTGTATAAGGACCTCTATTCGGGGCACATCAGTATGCTGGAATGCTCTTTCTTTAAAACAATAGCAGATGCATATTTCATGGGAGAAAGATATGACGGAATAATGAAGGAGCTGGAGGGTGACTTTAGCTTTGTCGCACTGCTCCCCAAAGCTCGTGGCCAAATGTATTATTCTGTTTCCGATATGATACAGGAGCTTCTTCTTAACGACCAGTTTCAGCTTCTTTTAAAAAATGCAAAAAAGGAAAAGGTTTCGGTGGCATTGCCTGAATTCAGCAACAGTGTAAATGCCCCTACTACCACAGATTTTTCCAAAGCACTTTCAGATATGGGAATAAAGTCTGTGTTTAATAGTCAGGCAGATTTGTCCAATATGGCGGCAAACAGTAACAATCTTTACCTTAATAATCTAGTTGCGGCTGGGGATATTAGTATTACCCAATCTGGCGCTTGTATAAATACGGATGATAATCCGTTAATTTCCGAAAAGGAATTCAAGAAATGTAAAGTATCTATGACATTTGACCATACATTTGTATACTTTATTTATGATAATAAATCGCAGTTGCCGGTTTATTGCGGAATACTAAATCGTATTGTTTAGATTCTTTAGGGGGTTGCGATTAAAATAAATCAGATTTTTTTAAAAAAAGTCTTGACAACCCCCTGCATAATTGGTATAATCGTATACGCGCTTGATTTGAAGCGCCTTTATGGCGGCATAGCTCAGCTGGCTAGAGCACACGGTTCATACCCGTGGTGTCACTGGTTCAAATCCAGTTGCCGCTACCAGTATACGGCCCGGTGGTCAAGCGGTTAAGACACCGCCCTTTCACGGCGGTAACACGAGTTCGATTCTCGTCCGGGTCACCAAAAAAGCGACAGGTTTTATACCAGTCGCTTTTTATCTTTTAAGTATTGATTTTAGAGAAAAACAATGATAAAATGTAAATGACTTCCGCCTGTGGCGCAGCTGGATAACGCAGCAGATTCCGATTCTGAAGAACGGGGGTTCGAATCCCTTCGGGCGGGCCAAAAAATTCCTTGAACTTGTTTCGGGGAATTTTTTACTTCTTACCTATTACGCTTAACTCTTCCCTCAAAAGTTCTCTGATTTTTGAAGTAATAAGTAAGAAGTAATAGTGAAGAAGCTTCGGTGTTTCTACGGCACGAACTATAAAAATCTAATTATATGCTTAAAATGACGGTTATTCAGGTTGATTATCTTCAACTCAACCAATGGTATGTATACTTTTGGAGCAATATACTCTATACTTAAAGTGAAAGGAGGACCCCGAATGGATCAAGTAAAAATCGGAAGATTCATTGCTCAGTACAGAAAAAAGAATGGCTTAACTCAAATGCAGTTGGCAGAAAAATTAAAAATTACCGACAGAGCAGTGTCAAAGTGGGAAAACGGCAGAGCCATGCCCGATTCCTCAATAATGCTCCAGCTGTGTAATGTGCTTGGAGTTAGCGTGAATGATTTATTAAACGGAGAGGTGATTGTTATGGATAATTATAAGGAAAAATCAGAACAGTTGTTATTAGAAATGGCTAAACAAAAGGAAGAAGCAGACAAAAGATTATTATCTTTAGAAATTCTGATAGGCATATTCTCAATCATTATTTTGCTTGGCTTCACATTTACGGCCTCTTTTGTGCAAATGTCAAATTGGTTGCGGGTTTCTCTTATAGTGTTTGGTATAATTGTGTCTATGGTGGGAATTGTTTATGCCCTGAAAATTGAGCAAACCGCAGGATACTACGAATGTGCCAAGTGTCACCATAGACATGTCCCGACTTTCAGGAGTGTTTTATGGGCGCCTCATATTAACAGAACAAGGTATATGGAATGTCCCGAATGCCACAAAAAATCTTGGAACAAAAAAGTGTTAAGTAAAGAATAAATAAAAGGCGCAGAGAGTCTGTAGAGAAAATTGAAAAGGGCTGTGTAGAATCTTCCGAAGAGATGGCGAAAATTATAAGTCAGAAGCATAAAGGCGGGGAATGCTATTAAGTAAAATTAACAGAAAGTTAATTGAATTATTTCGGTTGATATGTTATAATTTATAGAATAGAAATATAGCTTTTATGATTTGAGTGATGCTTTATGAACGACAAAAAAACAACCGTTACTTACAAAGTAGTTAAATTTTTTGTAAAGCTTTTTTACCAAAAAATACAGGTGGAGGGTTTGGAAAATTTACCCACTGAGCCATCGATAATCGTTGGAAATCACTGCCAGCTTCACGGGCCGCTTTCTGCAGAATTGTATATGCCCATTAAGCGCTATATCTGGTGCGCAGGGCAGATGATGAAGCTTCGGGATGTGCCGAAATATGCTTTTGAGGATTTTTGGTCGGGAAAATCAAAATATAGCCAACCGTTTTATAAACTTGCTTCATATCTTATTGCCCCCCTTTCGGTTTGTATTTTTAATAATGCCCACACCATAGCGGTGTATAGGGACACAAGAATTGTTTCAACCTTTAAAAGCACAGTAAAGCATTTGCAGATGGGTCAGCATATTATTGTTTTTCCTGAATTTAACGAAAAGCACAACAATATAATTTATAACTTTCAGGATAAATTTATAGATATCGCTAAACTTTATTATAAAAAAACAGGCAAGGAGTTGAATTTTGCACCTCTCTACATAGCCCCAAAGCTTAAAAAGATGTATATAGGCAAGCCTGTAAAGTTTAATGCGGCAGAACCCATTGATAACGAGCGCAGTCGCATTCGGGAGTATCTGATGGCTGAGATAACCGAAATTGCCGAGTCTTTACCCCTTCATACAGTTGTGCCTTATAGGAATATAAAAAAGAAGGATTACCCTAAAAACCGAGGAGAGGGAAAATGAAAAAACCAATTGTAGATTACCGCAGCTTTAGTCTTCGAAAGATAAATGACCCGCAGTATTCCCATTTAAAGCTTTTGCTGGGTTGGGTGGGATACTTTGCTCTTTATTTTATTACCGAGAATTTCATACCTCGCGAAAACTGTTATGTGGTACACAGCAGATTAGACGATATAATACCCTTTTGCGAATATTTTGTGGTGCCCTACGTGCTTTGGTATTTGCTTATAGTGGTTTCTCTCATTTATTTCGCGCTTTATAATACAGATAATTTCAAAGGGCTTATGACCTTTATCATAGTTACTCAAATTGTTGCTATGGCGATTTACATAATATTCCCTAACCGACAGGATTTAAGGCCCGCCGAATTTCCCAGAGATAATATATTCAGCGATATTGTAGGTCTGCTTTACTATTTTGATACCAGCACAAATGTATGCCCCTCCTTACACGTGGCTTATTCCATTGGAATTGCCTCCTCGTGGTTAAAGGAAAGGTCGGCTTCGGTGTGGTGGAAAAGCTTTGTGGTTGTTATGGTTATACTAATATGTCTTTCAACCGCATTTATAAAGCAGCATTCGGTTGTAGATGCTTTTGTGGCAATACCTGTTTGTGTTCTGGCGGAGTGGATAGCATACAGAGCCTACTGGCGTCGCAGATGTAAGAGCAATAAAAACGCTGATGCAACTTAGACAGAATTATGCTTTATGCTTGAAATAAAAAATATAGGAGTGATAAAAATGCAGGAAATACCAAAAATAAATATGCCCGACCCAGTAGACGGTACCTTGCGAAAATTCGCCTTAAGAGTGCCAGAGGTTATTTCAAAATGTACAGGAATAACTGTGTTTGGAAAATGCATAAAATCTTTAGTATTTTCAACCGACCTTTGCATAATTAAAAATGTTAATGCCGATGCAATTATAGCAGTTTATCCGTTTACGCCTCAATCTGTAATCACCCAGGCGTTGCTTATGGCGGCTGATATACCTGTGTTTGCAGGAGTCGGCGGCGGACTGACTATGGGCAAAAGGGTTGTGAATTTGGCTTCATATGCCGAAATGCAGGGCGCAACGGGTGTTGTTGTGAACGCTCCTACAGCCAACGAGGTTGTTAAAAAAGTTAGTGAAACGGTGGATATCCCCGTTGTGGTAACGGTGGTTCGCGACGACGATGATATTGATGCAAGAATTAAAAACGGCGCAAAAATACTCAATGTTTCGGCAGCATCAAAAACCTGTGAAATCGTAAAAAACATACGTAAGGATTTTCCGAATGTGCCAATAATTGCTACCGGTGGGCCTAGTGATGAAACTATATTAGAAACCATAAGCGCCGGTGCCAATGCAATAACCTGGACTCCTCCGTCAAACGGCGAGGTATTCCGCGATATTATGGCAGCCTACCGCAAGGGAGAGGCACACCCATAAAAACGCCAAAAGCTGTGTAATATATTTACACAGCTTTTTGTATATTTTTAGGGAAAGTCTAAAAAATTATTGAAAGAAAAGGAAATAATAGGTATAATAATATATGTAGAAAACTCAAGGGAGAATACAAGATGCGTAAAACAAAAATTGTCTGTACATTAGGACCTGCAAGCGACACTGAAGAGGTCGTTACAGGGTTATGTAAAGCGGGTATGAATGTGGCAAGGCTCAACTTCTCCCACAACGATTACCCCGATCATTTAAGAAGAATTGAGTTGATTAAAAAGGTTAGAAAAAAGCTTTCGTTACCCATTGCCATAATGCTGGATACAAAGGGCCCTGAATACCGCATAGGTATTTTTGAAAATGGTAAAATAGATTTGACCAATGGTGCATCTTTTACCTTTACAACTAAGGAAATCGTAGGTAATGATAATATAGTTTCGGTAAGCTATGATGGGCTGCCCAATGAATTACAGGTAGGGGATACCATACTTCTTAATAACGGACTTTTAATTTTTGAGGTTGCGGCTATTGAAAATACCGAAATCCACTGCAAGGTTCTGTGCGGAGGCGAGCTATCAAACCGCAAGAGTATGAGCTTTCCCGGTCACGTAATGAAGCGTGATTACCTTTCGGAACAGGATAAAAAGGATATACTCTTCGGTGTGGAAAACGGGGTGGATTATATTGCCTGCTCCTTCATTTCCACCAAGCAGGATTTAATAGATGTTCATTCCTTTTTGAAAGAGCACGATGCCGACCATATTGAGCTTATTGCTAAAATTGAAAATCAATCGGGCTTTGATAATATAGACGAAATATGTGAATATTGCGACGGCATTATGATAGCGCGCGGGGATATGGGCGTTGAAGTTCCCTTTGAGCAAATGCCTGCAATTCAGAAAAAGCTTATAACCAAGTGTCGAATGTTGGGCAAAAGGGTAATTACCGCCACAGAAATGCTTGAATCTATGATTCATAACCCCCGCCCCACAAGAGCCGAAATTTCCGATGTTGCCAATGCGGTGTACGACGGCACAAGCGCTATAATGCTTTCGGGTGAAACTGCCGCAGGTAAATATCCTGTAGAAACGGTAAGGGTAATGGCGAAAATAGCCGAAACAACTGAGGGAAACATTGATTATAAAAAGAGATTCCACAATAATGCCTTTAAAATTAAGAACACCGTAGATGCTATTTCCCATGCAACCTGCGGTATGGCAATAGATATTGATGCCAAAACTATAGTTGCCTGTTCACTTTCGGGAATGACTGCCCGTATGGTGTCTCGCTTCCGTTCGCCTGTGGATATTATAGGTCTTACCACTGATGAAAATTCTTGGCGCAAGCTGGCACTTTCCTGGGGTGTTACTCCCGCTATGTGCGAAAAGTTCACCTCCACCGACGTACTTTTTTACACCGCTAAAAAAATAGCCGAAAGCACATTGAATCTCGAAAAGGGAGATAAGATAGTTATCACAGGTGGCGATACATCGGGAACATCGGGCAACACCAACCTTATAAAGGTAGAAACCTTATAACAAAAACTTAAAGAAAACTTATAAAAATAAACGAAGGGTGATTTTTATGGCGAATATATTTGTCAGGTTTCCTGAGGGAAAGCACAAATGCCTTACCTTTAGCTACGATGGCTGGCGGCTTCCTAAGGAAAAAATCAAGGAACTTTATCGTGGGCACGAGATTGCAATTCACGGCTATGAGCATCCTTATGGTTTATAATCACACCTGTAAAACCATATGTTTCTTTGCAAACAATAAGGATTTTGTTATTAAATCCAACGAAACTATAAAAACATCTTAAAAATATTTATAAAAAAACAAAAGGTTTCTGAGACGAAGTTTCAGAAACCTTTTTGCATTGTTATAGATTATCTTTTAAGGAGGACTTCCTTTTCGTATGCTTTCACTTCTTGGAACCATTCCTTGTCGGCTTTAACACCACAGGATTTACAGTATTGGGCCCATATATCACCAATGGGTAACATCTTAAGCCTTCCTGAAGTACCATAAGCTCGGTGAGGCGCGATTCGTCCTGAAGCTTTTTAATAGCTGCGTCGGTGTCTACTCCATAGGCGGCATATACTCTTTTGCGCTTTCGCATTTTGACACAACGATTCTCATTATAACAGAAAAGAATAACCCGTTAAAAATTGCGGGTTATTCTTCTGTGGTTCAAAATTTATTTAGCATAGTCAATAGCGCGGTTTTCACGCACAAGGTGTACCTTAATCTGACCTGGGTATTCAAGCTCGTTTTCAATTTTCTTAACAATATTGTGTGAGAGCAGTACCATCTGATCATCGCTAACAACCTCAGGCTTCACCATAATGCGGATTTCGCGACCTGCCTGAATAGCAAACGAGCTATCAACACCGTCGAAGGAGTTGGCGATTTCCTCTAACTTTTCAAGACGCTTGATATAGCTTTCAATGTTTTCGCGGCGGGCGCCCGGTCTGGCGGCAGAAATAGCGTCGGCAGCCTGTACCAGACAAGCGATAACGGTTTTAGCCTCAACATCACCGTGATGAGCGTGAATGGCGTGAACAACCGCTTCGTTTTCTTTATGCTTCTTTGCAACATCAACGCCAAGCTGAATATGGGAGCCGTCCTGCTCGTGGTCAAGTGCCTTACCGATATCGTGTAAAAGACCTGCTCTGCGAGCAAGGGTTACATCCTCACCAAGCTCGGCAGCCATAATACCTGCAAGGTAGCAAACCTCAAGAGAATGGTTAAGCACATTCTGACCGTAGCTTGTGCGGTAGTGAAGGCGACCGATAAGCTTAGTGAGTTCAGGGTGCAGATTATGTATTCCTGCATCAAGCACTGCCTGTTCGCCCTGCTGCTTAATAACACGGTTAACCTCGGCTTTTGCCTTTTCTACTGTCTCTTCAATTCTACCCGGATGAATACGTCCGTCCAAAATAAGCTTTTCCAAAGCAACCCTTGCGATTTCACGGCGAACGGGGTCGAAGCTGGAAAGGGTAATGGCTTCAGGTGTGTCGTCAATAATAAGGTCAACACCTGTTGCGGTTTCGAGAGTGCGAATGTTTCTGCCTTCGCGGCCGATAATACGACCCTTCATCTCGTCGTTAGGCAGAGATACTACCGAAACGGTAGCCTCACTGGAATGGTCGGCAGCACAGCGCTGAATAGCCTGTGAAATGAGAGAACGGGCAAGCTTGTCTGCCTCGTCCTTAGTTTGCTGTTCAACTTCCTTAATTCGAATAGCCTTTTCGTGGGTGAGTTCACCGTCTAAATCCTGCAAAAGCCTTGCCTTTGCCTGCTCGACTGTGTAACCGGAAATGCGCTCAAGCAGTTCAAACTGACTTTTCTTCATCTGCTCGATTTCAACAAGTCTGTCTTCAACTTCCTTTGCACGCTTCTGAATTTTTTCTTCTTTAATTTCAAGGTTATCCGTCTTTTTATCAAGGTTTTCTTCCTTTTGCTGAAGTCTGCGCTCCTGACGCTGAATTTCGCTGCGTCTTTCGCGTATCTCCTTATCAGCCTCGGCACGAATGTGCTGAGCTTCTTCCTTTGCTTCAATTCGGGATTCCTTTTTCAATGCTTCAGCTTTGTTTAAAGCCTCGCTTTTGATTCTGTTAGCTTCTTTTTCGGCAGAGCCGATGGCAGCCTCTGCAACTCTGCGTCTGTGAACGATACCTGCTATAAAGCCGATTACAATACCTACTACAGCGCATACTACAGCGACGATAATAAGTGTAACAGTATCCTGCATAAAAATGCACCTCCATATATATTTATCCGCTGTTGCCTACAGAGAGTGAAGAAATATTCTGCAGGAAAGGCCGCGTGTTCGCCTTGATACTTCAGGCTGGTGAGGGCAAAACCCGTCACGCCGCTATACAAACGGGTAAATTTCAGCGCTCGCCAACACCTATTTACCCTATTGTAGTCCATTATCACAACTATTTTAATACTTACTGCCCAATATGTCAAGGCAAAAGGCATAAGATATAAAAAAATATTTTATATGTATTAAATAGTTGTTGCATATTTTTCTGGTTTGTATTATTATATTATATATTGTTTTTTAGGAGTGACGCAAATGTTGCAATATAAGGATATGACCCACGAACAATTACTCAGCGCCTTCGAGCTTGTAAAGGCAAGGTATTCCGAATTCTGTTTAAGGGAACTTTCTCTAAATATGGCAAGAGGAGTACCCAGCCCTAAGCAGATGGATATAAGCTCAGAAATGTTCAATATGGTGGGCACCGATTCAGGATATCTTAACGAATCGGGAATAGATTGCCGTAATTACGGTGGCTTAGACGGACTTCACGAATTAAAGAGCCTTTTTGCAGAAATGATGAATGTTGAGCCAAGTCAGGTGATTGTGGGCGGAAATTCATCACTGAATATGATGTTCGATACCCTTTCTCAGTTTATGACACACGGCTCTTACGAGGGAGGAACCCCTTGGATTAAGCAGGGTGAAATAAAATTCCTATGTCCTGTACCTGGTTATGACCGCCATTTTAAAATAACCGAATATTTCGGCATTAAGATGATAAATATCCCTATGAATGAAGACGGACCCGATGTGGAGGAAATAAAAAAGCATATCGCCGATCCCAGTGTTAAGGGTATGTGGTGTGTTCCCAAATACTCCAATCCCAACGGCGTGGTGTATAGCGATAAGGTAATCCACGAGTTAGCACAGCTAAAGCCTGCCTCAAAGGATTTCAGAATTTTTTGGGACAATGCCTACTGCGTTCATCATCTCACCGATGAGGAAATAGAAATCCCAAATCTTCTTGAGGAATGCGAGAAATACGGTAACGAGGATATGGTAATCAAGTTTGCCTCCACCTCAAAAATAACCTTCCCCGGCGCAGGTGTTGCGGCAGAGGCGGCAAGCGCAAAGAATGTTGCCTTCCTCAAAAAGCGTATGAGCTTTCAGACTATCGGACCCGACAAGCTCAATCAGCTTCGTCACGCACGTGTTTTCAAAAGCATAGACGATATCCGCGCTCATATGAAAAAGCATGCCGAAATTTTAAGACCAAAATTCAGAATTGTTATCAATCGTTTCAGCAAGGAGTTATCGGGGCTTGGAATAGCTAAGTGGACCGAGCCGAAGGGCGGATATTTCATAAGTCTTGATGTAATGAACGGCTGTGCTAAGCGTGTGGTAACCTTGTGTAAAGATGCGGGGGTTGTGCTTACCGATGCAGGCGCACCTTATCCTTATGGCATAGACCCACAAGATTCTAACATACGTGTTGCCCCCAGCTATCCCACAGTTAATGAATTGGATGCGGCTGCAGAGCTGCTTTCAATAGCGGTAAAATATGCAGCGCTGGAAAAACTTCTGGAAAAATAACTGAAAAAATACCTAGATATTAAATTTAGCAAATATTTATTGACATTTTTGTTAAAAAAATATATAATAAGTTAGTAATTTTATGGGCTTTTTCCCACAAAAAGCCTTGCACAATATTTTTTGGAGGAACAGCCAATGAAAAGAAAAGCTAAAATCAAGTTTTTCGTTGTTCTCGCTCTTCTATTGGTATTTAGCTATGCTGCATTTTTCGGCATAAATATCGATAACTATTATGGCGATACCAACACCTTCCATTTCGGAATCAGAGGCGCTAAGGATATCCGGTGGGGTATTGATATTAGCGGTGGTGTTGAAGCAGTTTTCGCACCTGATATAGAAGATGCAGATATTACCGACGAAAACATGGACTCTGCAAAGGAAATCATCGAAACCCGTTTGGTTAACCACAACATAACCGACTACGAGGTTTTCGTGGATTATGAAAAGCATCAGGTTGTTGTTCGTTTCCCTCAGCCTTCCGACAGCGAAGAGAATTTCGATGCTCAAGAGGTTGTAAATGAATTGGGTGAAACCGCACAGCTCACCTTCTGCCGTAATACCGACACAGATGATGTTATTTTAACGGGTGACGACATTCAAAAAGCCGAAGGCGGTTACATAGACGGCACAGGCTATGTTGTAAACCTTACACTTAAATCATCAGGTGTTTCAAAGTTCTCCTCGGCAACAAAGGAATTAGCGGCATCAAGCGGCACAATTTCTATTTGGATGGATGACATTCAGATTTCCAACCCCACTGTTAATGAGCAGATTGATTCTAAAACCTGCTATATAGAAGGTATGGAGGATGCAGAATCGGCACAGGAACTTGCAGATAAAATCAACGCAGGTGCATTGCCTTTCGCCCTTACTACCGACAACGAAATGCTTCAGATTATCACCCCAACGTTGGGCAACGAAGCACTAACCGTTATGCTTATCGCAGGCATTATAGCATTTGTTATTATTTGCCTTATTATGATTTTGCGCTACCGTATGTGCGGAATCGTAGCCAGCATTGCACTTCTCGGTCAGGCGGCAGGACTTATTGCTTGTATCTCTGGCTTCTTCGATAGCTGGGATTCCTTCACACTCACTGTCCCCGGTATTGCTGGTATTATTCTTTCAATAGGTATGGGTGTTGACGCTAATGTTATCACATCCGAGCGTATTAAGGATGAATTCGCCAATGGTAAAACTATCGACGGTGCAATCAGTAAGGGTTACTCAAATGCTATCAGCTCCATTATCGACGGCAACGTTACCAACGTTTTGGTTGCTATCGTTCTTATGGGTGCTTTCGGCACTACCGACGGATTCTTCTATAAGCTGTTCTCTTGGGTGCTCAGCTTCTTCAGCACATCTATAACAGGCTCTATTTACTCCTTCGGTTACACGTTGTTGATAGGTGCTGTTGTTAACCTTATAATGGCAGTTCTCGCATCGAGAGCAATGCTTAAGGGTATTTCTCAGTTCAAGGTACTGCGTAAACCTTGGTTATACGGAGGTGCTAAGAATGAAAGAGTTTAACATTAACTTTGTTGGCAATCTTAAAAAATATTTAATTTCATCACTAGCGTTGCTTGTTGCAGGAATTATATGCTTCGCAGTTATGGGTGTAGAGGTTGATATCAACTTTAAGGGCGGTAGCCGTTTTACCTATACCTACGAGGGCGAGCTAGATACCGATGATGTTAAGGCTGCAGCAGACGATATTTTAGGTGCAACCACCACAGTTACCCGGTCAACCAGTGCACTTGATGCGGGTTCCTCAAAGGTTGTTATCTCGGTTACAGGTGTTGTGGATGCAGATTCTATAAATCTTGAAAATGCCGAAGACGAGAAAGAAACCTCAACGGAGAAGTTAGGTGTTCACCAAAAGTTGGAAAAGGCATTGCAGGGTAAATTCCCTGATAACAAGCTATCCTTTGCCGAATCCAATGTAATTGAAGCAACCGTAGCCAAGGGCTTCTATACAAAGAGTATCGTTGCTTTGGTGTTAGCTGCCGTTTTGGTTGTTATCTATGTTGGTATCCGTTTCCGCAAAATCGGTGGTGTTTCAGCAGCGGCATTTGCTTGGTTTGCCCTTATTCACGACGTTCTAATCGCTTTCTTTGCTTGTGTTGTGTTTAGGCTCCCTATCGACACCAACTTTATGGCAGTTATTCTTACCATCTTAGGTTATTCACTTAATGATACCATCATTATTTATGACCGTATCCGCGAAAATCGCAGAAAAGCAGGCGCAGGAAATTTCACACAGGTTGTAAACCTCAGCATCAACCAAACCTTAACAAGATCTTTGGTTACATCCATCACCACATTTATTGCAGTTGTGGTTGTTGCAATTACTGCCGAGGCTTTTGGTGTTACTGCCCTTCGCTCCTTTGCAATTCCTATGGCATTGGGTATTCTTTCCGGTAGCTATTCTTCTGTTTGCCTCGCAGGTCCTCTGTGGGTTAAATGGGTGCAGTTCCGCTATAACAGAAAGCTTAAAAATGAAGCTAACTATGCCGGAAAATCCAAGAAAAAGTCCAAGTAGTTTTTAAATTTGCAAAACAAGAAGTATTAAAAGCCGTTCCCTGAATTTGGGAACGGCTTTTGCTGTTATAAAGGTGTATTTGAAAAATTTTTATAAAATATCAATAACTTCGATTATTCCGCTGGAATGGTAAAGCGAGGGGGTTACTTTAACAGTAAATCCTCTTCCGCAATCACACATCCATTGGAATTTTTGGCGACGGGGGACAGCGGATGAATCAAGAAGAGTCATTATTACACCGCCGTGAGTAATAACGGCACCTGTTGTGAAATTGTGGGAAAGCATATCCTCGACCACCTGCCTAAAGCCAACGCAAACCCTTACTGTAAAATCCTTGGTGGTTTCGCCATTGGGCGGGGCAGGGAGCTTCCCGCCTATCCAAGCCTTGTAGTCGGCATCGTCCTCCAATTCTGCACCTGTTTTGCCCTCAAAATCGCCAAAATTATATTCGGTAAGGTTTGGAACAGGGAGAACGGCGTTGTCGGGATAAATAAGTATGCTTGTTTGAGTGCAACGCTTTAAAGGCCCTGCATACACCTGCTGTACTGCCGGGTAGAGATTATCCCGCTGAAACTGTTCTAATTCGTCGGCACTTTCCATAGTGAGGGGCAGGTCGGTTATTCCTATATACTGCCCTGCAGTGTTGGCAATTGTTGCACCGTGGCGGATAAGATGTATGGTTAAGGTTTTCAATTCAATTCCTCCAAAAAATTACGTTTCGTATAATCAGGACTGGAAATTATACAAATAGTATGCTATTATTAGTATAATACAATAACGAAAAAATTACAAGTGGGGGAATAAAAATGCCACAGAATAAATTTGCAGAAATTATCACAGCTACCCGCAGACGGCGTGGTATATCACAAAAACAGGCGGCACTTGAATTAGGTGTTTCTCAGGCGCTTTTATCTCATTATGAAAACGGAATAAGGGAATGCAACCTGGATTTTTTAGTAAAGCTGTCGGATTATTACGGTGTAACCTGTGATTACCTTTTGGGCCACAGCACCGCAAAAACCTCCCGTACCGCATCGGCACAGCGTCAGAGAACATACACAAGAACCCTTGAAACTTTGTTGGTTATGGTAGAGAGAACAGACGACGAAAAACTGCGCTTGCAAATTTCGGGCTATATAAAAAATTGCCTCTACCGTTGTCTTAAGCTTTTCGATGGCATTTGCGACGGCTTAAAGTTCGAAGGCGATGACCACTGTATAGCCTTTGCAGGGGGAGAGGCGGAAATTTGCTTCACCCATGCGTTAAGGGAAGCCTATAATTTAAAGGACTTGGAAATTCCTCTGCACGAATCGAGCCTTGAAAGTCCCATGCGAATTATAAATTCTGTAGAAACACAGCTAAAGGAGAAGGATTTGCTTTAATGTCACAGAAAAAAATTAAATACCGTTCCCTTAATTCTTATTTAAAGCAAAGGTACGGTGAAAAGGTTTATAAGCTTTCCATCAGCTGTTCCAACAGCTGTCCCAACCGCGACGGAACCTGTGGCAAGGGCGGATGTGTGTTTTGTGCAGAGGGATCTGGCTCCTTTGCGGGGGCTTACGGCACACCGATTGATAAGCAGATTGATAAAGCCAAGGCGCTGATCAGTAAAAAATCAGATTGCAAAAGGTTTATTGCCTATTTTCAAAGTTTTACCTCTACATATGGTGAATTGGAATATATCGAAAAGTGCTTGCAAGCCGCCGCTGCTCGCCCCGAAATTGTTGCAATTTCGGTTGCCACCCGTCCCGATTGTCTAGGGGAAGATGCTTTGGAAATGCTAAAGAGAATCGATTCTAAAAAGCCTGTAACGGTGGAGTTAGGGCTACAATCCATACACGAAAGAACAGCGGATTTTATCAATCGTGGATACAAATTACCGGTGTATGATGCTTGTGTGAAAAAGCTGAAATCTGCAGGGCTTGAAACCGTGGTGCACCTAATATTAGGGCTGCCGTGGGAAACTGAGGAAATGATGCTCCAAACTGTAGAATATGTGGTGAAAAGTGGGGCCGATGGTATTAAACTACAGCTTTTACATATTCTTGAGGATACACCCCTTGCCGAAAAGTATAAAAGGGGAGAGATAGCAACCTTAGAATTCTCCCAATATATAGAGCTTTTGAAAAAATGCGTGGCACTGATTCCCGAAAGTGTGGTTATTCACAGGCTTACGGGAGACGGCGACAAGCGAAAGCTTTTAGCCCCTTTGTGGAGTGCCAACAAAAGGGTCGTTCTTAATGAAATATCAAAGCATTTCGAACCAATTTAAATGGAAAGAATTTAAAAAATTGATGGTACTTGTAAAATCGGTGGGATTATAGTATAATTACTTCATTACAAGCATTAAATTTTTGGAGAAAGGGGAGTAGCACAAAATGGAAGCAATGGAGCTTTTGAAAAAGGCAAGGGCATATCTTAATGCGCAAAATCTTATTATAATGCTTTGTGTCGGCGCATTTTTGCCGTATGTTTTTTCGATTATAACCTGTGCCGTTGCCTTTGTTGTTTTGCTTATTACCCCCAGCCTTCAAAAAGGACTTTTTAATTTTCGCGGCTCGATGCTCATATTTGTGTTTTTAGCATATGCCGTAGGGGTGGCTTTTCTTAACCGCAATCCTTTGGGAATGATAGTGGCTCCCGTTTTCTTTTGTGTATTTACTGTATTCTCCTTTGTTCGGCAAAATATCACAAGGGAAACCTTCGACACCTGTCTTACCGCCGTTTGTTTTACTGTTTTTCCATCTTTTTTAACGGCTGTGGTAGAGGTGCTTATGCAATCGGGAGAAAATGAGCTTATTTATCGTTGCGCCTCTTATTACGGAAATGCAAACTGGTTTGGCTCGCTAACAGCGGCAATCATAATAATTTGTGCTTATAAAATAGTGTCGTCGGAGGGCAGAGCGTATTTTTACTATCTTGTAGCCTTCGTTGGAATTATCAACATATACCTTTCGGGTAGTCTGTTTGCAATAATTGAGGTAATAGTCGGTGTTGCAATGTATCTGCTGTTATCAAAGCACTACCGCCTTTTCTGCCTTATGGTTATTTGCGGGTCGTTAGGTGTAATACTTATAACCACCATACCCGATTTATTGCCAAGGCTTTCTGAGTCGTCGCTTACCACAGGCTACCGCGTGCGTATTTGGGGCATTGCCATAAGAGAAATAGCAAGCCGTCCATTTTTTGGGCGCGGATTTATGGCGTATAATGAAATACAGGCACTGTATGAGGGCAGTTACAGCACCGTTCACGGTCATAATCTTATGATAGATTGTCTTATCAATTTTGGTATAGTTGGCACTGCCATACTTATGTCAATACTTTATTTTATGTTTAAGCGAGTGGTTTCGGTGTTCAGCACTGACAGAAGCAGTGCGGTGGCAATACTAATTCTTTCTGTTGCCGCAGCAGTTTTCGCTCATTCCTTTACCGACATAACCTTCTTCTGGATACAAACGGGTGTGTTTTATATGGTAATGTTGGGCGGAATAGGCTGTGAGGAAAGACGGCTGAAGCAAGATAACGACCTGCTTATACGTGGCAGATACAGAATTTAACGGAGGAAACAAAATGAAAAGAATATTATCATTAGCATTGTCACTTATCCTTGCGCTGGCTTTTGTGGGCTGCGGAGTCAAAAAGGAAAACTCATCTGAAAACAGCGAGGCATCTGCTGTGCAAAACGCAAATGCTGAGGCAGAGGCAAATTCATCTGAAAGCAATAGCGAAAGCTCTGCAGAATCAACCACCAGCGGCTCAGATATCAATAACGATATCCCCAAAGGCGAGGTTGAGCTTTGTGATTACAAAAACATTTCCTTAGATTGGGAAAGCACCACCAATTCACAGCTTTTGGATAACGCACTCTCTTCTTATACCGCCTCTACAAAGGAAGTAACCGACCGCGCAGTAGAGAATGGTGACATAGTAAACATAGATTATGCGGGCTATAAAAACGGTGTGGCTTTTGACGGCGGTACTGCCGAAGGCGCTGATCTGGAAATTGGCTCAGGCACTTTTATACAAGGCTTCGAAGCAGGACTTGTTGGTGCAAAACCAGGCGAAAGTGTTAATCTTGATCTTACCTTTCCCGAAACCTACCATAACGCAGACCTTGCAGGGCAGGATGTTGTGTTTAAGGTAACCGTTAACTATATTAAGGAAGAAACTTATGCCGACGAGGATATGCTTAGTGCCAAAAAATCGGTGTTCGGTCAGGCGCTTCTTAATCATATTCTTATCAACTCACAATTCGGTCCTTTAAACGAGGAGCTGACAAGCTACTACACACCGAAATATGAGGAAATGTTTGAGTCGCAAATTATCAATTATTATGGCTACGAAAGTGTTGACGCATATATTAAGGCATCGGGAAGCACAAAGGAAAGTTATCAGCAGATGATAACCCAGAATGTAGAATACCGAGTTAGGTATGATACCTTGGTTAATGCTCTTGCTGAGAAAGAAAATGCCTCTATCAGCGACAAAGAATACACCGATGGCTTAAAGCAGTATGCAGAGGCAAGCGGACAGACAGAGAAGACCTTTGAAGAAGCAAACGGCAAGGAGTTGATTAAGTCCGAATTGCTTGCCGAAAAGGTTATGGCAATAATAGAAAAATATTCCGAAATAAAATAAATATGAACCGTCCAAAATCTTGCAAGTAGGCAATTCTGGGCGGTTTTGCTTGTAAAAAGGTTGTTTTTATGTTAAAATATTCATAGAATAGAGTGAAAGGAGAGGTTATAGTATGGGTAAAATTATAACCATAAGCCGCGAATTCGGTAGTGGCGGCAGATATGTTGGCCGTTTAGTTTCGGAATTACTTAACATTCCTTTTTATGATGAAGAGCTAAACCGTATGCTGGCAGAGCAAAGCAATTATTCAAATGAGTTCATAAAAAAATCTGAGGATGTGCGCACCAGCAGCTTTCTTTACAGCCTCTCCACAGAGGGCGCTTTTATGAACAACCTCTATGGTGCTCTGTCACCTAACGATAAGCTTTTTGTGTTGCAAAACAACATAATCAAAGAGCTTGCCGATAAAGGACCCTGCGTTATAATAGGCAAGTGCGGAGATTATATTCTTCGCGACCGCGACGATGTTCTTCGCGTTTTTATAACCTGCGATATGGAAAATAGAATCAAGCGTTGCGTTGAGTACTACGGCATCGCTGAAAAGGATGTTGAAAAGAACCTTAAAAAGCGGGATAAGGCAAGAAGCTCTAACTACAGCTATTACACAGGCGGAGAATGGGGAATTGTTAAAAATTACGACCTCACCATTAACAGCGGCTCTTTCGGTGTGGAGAAGTGCGCCGAAACAATTGCTAGTCTGGCAAAATGATAATTTGAAGCAAATAAAATCAGCTTCCCTTTAAGTTTGGGAAGCTGATTTTTTATTTATATTTTTCAGCAAAAGTTTTAATTGCTTCAAAGGAACGGTCGCTTATGTGGTGCTCGATTTTGCAAGCATCATCCGAGGCGGTTTGACTATCCACCCCAAGCCGAATTAAAAACTCGGCAAGCAGGGTGTGTCGCTCGTAAATTTTCTTGGCTACCTCAAGCCCTGCATCGGTAAGGGAAAGGTGTCCGTCACCGTCTGATGTTACATATTGACCCTCTTTTAGCAGACCGATGGCACGGCTGACGCTGGGCTTTGAAAAGCCCATATATTCTGCAATATCAAGGGAGCGTACTACTCCGCCTTTTTTAGAAAGCACATAGATGCTCTCTAAGTACATTTCGCCCGATTCCTGAAGGTGCATTTGGGAAACCTCCTAATATTGTATGGCAAGTAATAATTATATAATTAGGATAACATAGTTTACATTTTTTTGCAAGTGTTAGCGGGAAGCAAAAAAATTCAAAAAAAAGGCTTGACAAATCCCAAAATTTGGTTTAATATATTCTTAGTTAGCAGAGGCTAACTAACATTTATCCATCAAGTTAGCCACCGCTAACTCTAAAGAACGAAGTTATAAAATGGAGCTATTCAGGGGATTTAAGGAGTGAAAGCGTGAATAATTTAAAAAATGTTAAAATCGGTCATACCGCAAAGGTTGTTAAGCTTCACGGAGAGGGAGCAGTTAAAAGGCGCATAATGGATATGGGCATCACAAAGGGTGTAGAGGTTTATGTCCGCAAGGTGGCACCCCTTGGCGACCCTATAGAGCTTACCGTTCGTGGCTATGAGCTTTCAATCAGAAAAGCAGACGCTGAGATGATCGAGGTGGAATAACAGCCATTGGAGTTAAATACGATAGCGCAGTGCTCTTTTTTTAGGCTAATGGTTAGGGTAACGAGAGTTGAACACATTGCGGTTTCTCTCGCCGCCTTTTCCCGCCTTTCTTGCGCTTATTCTTGTAAGGCGAAAGCCTTACTGCGAATTTCACGCTACGCCTTTCGAAAAAAGGCGTACGAGATAAACTCTTCGACCTTAAAATAAAAGAATTTTTCAAAAGGGCGAAGACGAAGAACGCAGTAATACTAACGTATTACAAGTGATGAGGCAAGACAAGGTGAAAAATTATTGATTTTAAGGCGTAACGGGTTCGACTCTCGTTACCCTAAGGGGGAATAGATTTGAAACAAAGCGCGAAGGTAGCATTTTGCGGATGCTTAAGTGCAGCGGCTGTGGTAATTATGCTGGTGGCATATTTCCCTTATGTAACCTATGCCGTTCCCGCGGTGGCGGGTATAGCGCTTGCAATTATCACTATTGA
>JAZNRT010000051.1:0-45693 GCA_045590875.1 Acutalibacteraceae bacterium | reverse complement strand
CATATATGCAAGTAAGGTTGTTAGCTTACTGCCGTTATCTGTAAACAGCTCATCACCAACAAAGTCGGCAATCATTTCGTTTTGTGCTTTTTCAGGGGATAGTTGTTTTCCCACTCTAGCATATCTATCAATAACTCGTTGTCTATAGGCATTTCTTTTACTGCCTATGCTTTTGTGTATTTTTTCTTCAATATCTCCTGCATCGTCCATTACATCCTCAAAATTCAGCTCTTTAGCAGAGGCGATTTTTGCATATGCCTTAGTAAGCATCAGCGCTAATTCAGCTTTAGTGATCGTACTGTCAGCATTCTTAATAAGCTCGGCGGCAACTGCTTCAATCGAAGTCTTGGTAAACAAAGTGCCGTGGCTTTCCTTATTTTGCATCTTAAGAAGTTCGCGGAGTCTTTGAAGTTCGTAGTCCTCAGCCCTCATCACCCGCTTTTTTATGTCAGCTTCGGTCAGTTCAGAGCGTTCGTATTTTACTGATTTTGGGCTTCCTTGTAAATTTGATTTGCTTTCCTGAGTATCTGATTCTCGGTCAAATCCTCTTTGTTGTTCTTGAAAAACTCTATCATTTTTTGAGTTCCGTTTTTGGTTTTTGCTAATATTATTGTGTTTCCCACTCCGTCCATCTCGTTTACTCCGTGTTCGTCCATAAGTTCCATAAGTTCTATGCTTTCTTGGCTTACTTCCAACATACAAATCATACTCCTTGCTTGTAAAACTACTTATTTCGACATAATTTCCATTCGTGGTGGATTCAAGTTGTGTATACAACCTATTTTTTGGATTATAAAATATCTTTGTATCTCCAGTCTGTCTATCAGGGTGATTGCTCCACTGCATAACTAAAGTATTATACTCGTTATACCTTGCTTTTCGGTTTTTCTCAAACTTAACCGCCTGCTCACCCTGGACCTGATTCCCTTTGCCTTGGGAATTATGAACAGCACCCACTAAGGCATTGTCCCAAAGTTCTTGCAACTCGTCAACATATTGCAACATTGCCTGTGCTGCTTCTGACCTTGCGCCAACTCTGTCGAACCCTCGTGCAACTGCTTTTATTATTTGGTTGAGCGTATAGAGTTTATTTTGTGAAATAACTTGCGTTCTAGTCGTGCTAATTTTGGCTCGTTAAATAAGCCCCAAATAAAGAAGGCACCTAAAATAATTTCTATAACTGACTGTAAAACAAATGGTGTATTCATAATTGTTACCTCACTTTCTAATTAAATTATAGGCAACTGCTTGTCCTATTAAACGGACTTTCTGAAATCTTTCATTCAATTTTATGAATTTAGGTAACAATATATACCAAAATATTGTAAAAGGGCGGGATTGTGCCTCGCCCTTTTTTGCAGTTAAATTCGCTTATATTTATTCTTTACTAAATTCTTCTAATACCAAGTCCTCGTTTTTCTCAAGTGCCCAGCGTATATTCCATTCGCTGGTAAATATAAGAAGATTATTATTTCGCATATCCTGAACCCACTTTGTATCCGATGTCAGGTTAAGCTTTTTAATGTCAATATCCTTATTCTTAATCCATCTGATATGCTGATAAGAAAGATTAGAACGGCGAATATCAACATTATATTCATTTTTTAAGCGATGCTCCAACACCTCAAACTGTAGAACACCTACTACACCAACTATTACCCTTTCCATACCTGAAGAGGGTTCATGAAAAATCTGAATGGCGCCTTCTTGGGCAATCTGTGACATACCCTTAACAAATTGCTTGCGCTTTAGTGTATCAATTTGCTCAATTTCGGCAAAATGTTCGGGAGCAAAGGTCGGAATACCCTCAAACTGCACCTTCATTTTATTATCACAAACAGTATCGCCTATTGAGAATATACCAGGGTCAAAAACACCTATAATATCACCGGCATATGCTTCATCAATAATTTCTCTTTCCTGAGCCATCATTTGTTGGGGCTGAGATAATTTTATGCTTTTACCACCTTGAACGTGATAATATTCCTTGCCTCTTTCAAATTTACCAGAACAAATACGCATAAAAGCTATCCTATCTCTATGAGCTTTATTCATATTTGCCTGTATTTTAAACACAAATGCCGAAAACTGAGGATCGAATGGATCGACAACAGTGTCTGCAGTTTTTCTTGGCAACGGAGATGTAGTCATGCTTAAAAAGCTTTCCAAAAATGGCTCAACACCAAAGTTGGTTAAGGCAGAGCCGAAGAATACAGGGCTGAGTTTTCCGTGGCGCACCTTTTCTAAATCAAATTCAAAGCTAGCACCATCTAAAAGCTCGATTTGATCTACCAAATCTGCACGTTGATACGGTCCTATAAGCTCATCTAACTTTTCTGTATCTGTAATATCACATTCAATAGCATTTAGCTTATTCTGACCGTTATGATATTCATTAAAGGTAATGATTCTGCGTTTGTCGCGATCATAAACGCCCTTAAAATCAACACCGCACCCGATAGGCCAGTTAATCGGGTAAGTTCCTATACCAAACTCTTTTTCAAGTTCATCTAATAAATCAAAAGGATCGCGCGCTTCACGGTCGAGTTTATTGATAAATGTAAAAATCGGAATATCACGCATTGCGCAAACCTTAAACAGCTTGCGTGTTTGTGGCTCGATACCTTTAGCGGCATCTATCACCATAACAGCGCTATCGGCAGCCATAAGGGTACGATAAGTGTCTTCAGAGAAATCCTGATGTCCTGGGGTATCAAGTATATTTATACAATTTCCGTTGTATTCAAATTGCATTACAGATGATGTGATTGATATACCACGCTGTTTTTCAAGCTCCATCCAGTCCGACACCGCGTGGCGTGCAGTAGCCTTGCCCTTAACAGAGCCTGCCAGTTGTATTGCACCGCCGTATAACAGGAATTTCTCAGTTAGAGTCGTTTTACCTGCATCTGGGTGGGATATAATCGCAAATGTTCTTCTGCGCTCAATTTCTTTTTTTAATTCTGCCACTTAAAAATCCTCATTTCTAAATTATCACGCCAATAATTTTAACATAATATCCTATAATATTCAACTATAAAATCAATATCATAATTTAAAATTAACATATAATAAATCACCATAAGAAAAACATCATATGGTGATTTATTATACATTATGGACTTAATTAGCTTGCCTTTAAACGCAACCTCAGCTTATCTGCAATCATAGCTATAAATTCACTGTTGGTTGGCTTGCCTCTACCGTTATTGATTGTATAGCCAAAATAAGAATCGAGAACATTAACATCTCCCCTATCCCAAGCAACCTCTATTGCATGACGAATAGCGCGTTCTACTCTTGAAGATGTTGTATTATGCATTTTTGCAACTGTTGGATATAAAAGCTTAGTGATACAGTTAATAAATTCTGAATCATTGACCGATAAAATAATTGCATCACGCAAATAGTGATAACCTTTAATATGCGCCGGCACACCAATCTGATGAATTATTTCGGTAATCATTAGCTCTAAATCTCTTTCAGAATTATAACGGTTAACCTTATTATCTTGCGGCTTGTTTTTCCAACCCGACAACAGGATAATGCGTTCAGCCAATACCGAAATATCAAAAGGCTTAATAAAATAATATGCTGCTCCACTCTCTAATGCTTCTTTTTCAAGCTGTGGGTTATCGAAGCTTGACATAACCATTATCATCGGTCTCATTTTCAAATTATCCATAGTTTTTACAGCCTTTAATACACCAAGCATATCAAGATTCGGCATAAAAATATCTCCCAGTACAACATCAGGCTCATATCGACTAATGTCGGTAATTAACTGATTTCCGTCCTTTTTACAAGTAATTACATCCATTCCGTAGCTTTTAAGTACATTTGCACAAGTGTTGGCAAATTCTGTAACATCATCGCCGATAAGTATTTTTAGTTTCTTTTCCATAATTTTACCTCCATCAATTTAGTTTTCATAATATTACCATATTTTAACATTTATTTCAAGTGGTTTTTAAAAAATATTTGCTAAAATATGGTAAAATATTTCGACTTAATATTCATTTAAATGAAAAATGATAAGGTTATTGTAGTAATATTGATGTAAATATCAAAAAGAGTCGGAAAATATATTTACCGCATTACCTATGCCAAAAAAGACATATAAAGTAATGCGGTATCATATTTAATCAATTTTAAATAAATCAAAGCTATGATGCGGCTGGCGGTGGGCTTCATCAGGAAGCTTCATATAGTCGCCGTAAAGAAGCTTTAAATATTCATCATAGGTTTTCATAGCCGGAAGCTTCAAACCCTCAAAGGGAAGCCTTATAAGATTATAATACTTCTCTTTAGGGTAACGCTCATTTTCGGTATATTGACCCGTTACAAGTGCTATACAATCGGTATCTTCGTAATCGATTTTTTCAATTAGGTTGCGGAACATCTTATATATCCGCTTAGCACCGATAATTTTACAAAATATTATAGGAATAGGTTTAATAATGTAGGCCTTTAAAAAACCGTTGCCCTTAAAAAGTGCTGAATTTGAAAAAATAAACATCCTTCTTAAAAGTCTGATTTTCTTAGAAAAAGCCGCATAATCCTTCGGGTCAGCCGGAACTGGCTCCAAGGGAAAAACATCAATTCCAAAATATCCCGAAAGGCTTTCATCGTAAAATTTATCCACACTTATATAGCTCTTGTTGCATATTCTTCCGTAAAGGCGTGCGCTTTTATCACCACGCTCTATAGAAAACAATTTGCAATCATCAGGCATTTCATCGGCTAGTTTTAAAAGCTTATCATAATCGGGACGATACATCGCAACATCAATGTCGTCGTCCCATGGGATTATGCCCCCATGCCTTACAGCACCTAGTAAACTACCACCTGTAAGGCAATATTTTAAATTATTTTCAGTGCAGAAATTGTCAAACTTTCTTAAAATTTCAACCTCCAGCGCTTTTATTTCGTTGATATCTGAAATTAAAGTTTGTTTTTTTATATCACTGATTTTCATAATTCAGCCCCACAAATTTTACAATTCTCTCGCAATTTTTTCCGTCTTTATAAAAGTTGACCTTTTCGTTTATATCTGCTCTTTGTTCGGTATATTCATCAACACCACTTAAACAGTTATTAAGAAATGTGTAAAAATCTTTTGGTTCGTAAATTTTCAATCCAGGCATATAATCCATTGGATTATCAAATACAAATCCCCTGTTCTCAGCGTACGAATCCAAATCATCAACTGTAAACGCCAAAGGCCTATCTATTAACAAATAATCAAAAAATACGGAGGAATAGTCAGTTATAAGTGCGTCAGTAGTCTTTAACAACGAATAAAAATGTATTCCTAATTCATCAAGCTGAGGATTTGTTAAAAACACAATATTGGAACGGTTTGTGTAATTAAAAATATCGGTTTTTTGAGCTGGATGAAGCTTTATAAACAACAGAGAATTATTATCCTTCAAGTAGTTATTTAAATATTCTACCTCTTCGTTACTCTTGAAAACAGGCAGTCCGCTTTCGGTAAGATGTTCCCAATCTGTATCCCTTTGGACTTCGTTATAAGAAAAACGATATGTAGGCATCCACATAAATATCTTATTATAATCCGATTTGTTAATATTAAGCTTTTCAAGTTCATTAACATTATCAAAAAGGTAGTCATTTCGTGGATGGCCATTTATGATTATCCTCTCTAATTCACAACCAAAACTTTCAGCAAATATCGGTCTATATATTTCCGAAGTTGCAGTAATATAAGAGAAAAAATCGTACCTGTAATCAGGATCAATGGTTTTATTTATTTTCTTAAAGGTTGTTGCGTGCCAAAAATCAATAGACATTTGTTTTTTAGTAGGCATAATTGCCAACATTTCATTATGATAAAAAATGTACTTAGACCTCAAAATATACCAAACCGATAAAAACACACTGATGAATTTAACATTCTTAAACTTATATTTCGAGTAGATTTCAGGGTGCCTCACTGCACAATAAATTCTGTATTTTTCATTGTATTTATTATCAATTAAATACTTAAATACAGCTTCACTGTTATCGTATAAATTGGTAGTGGAAAAAAACAAAATAGAATTGTTGCTTTTGGGAATAAGTTTGTTTATAAAAGACAAAATATTACAACAACCAAAATAAATTTTTCTTTTTGCCTTACCTTGTATCATAATTTCACCAGCTTATTCTATATTAACAAAGTAGCTATGCTTTGGAAAACGCTTGCTATATGGAGGTAGTTTATTATAATCACCATATATGGTTTCCAAAACCTCTCTATATCCTTTTGGTACTGGAAACTTACTGTCTTCGAAATTTAATAAAATCTTTGAAGAAAATAATTTTTTATTGAAAACTTCCCTTTCAACATTATATAAACTTCCATAATTTACATATAATCCATTTTCAGCGCCGTTATATAATTTCATAAGAGTTTGTATGCGTTTATGTAAGCCTTTAACGGAATAAAAATAGGATAAGATTTTGAGTGCTTTCCACTTTATTGTTGAGTAGTCGTGACTGTATCCTGTTCTAAGCCACAGCATAACACGATATAGCTTAATCTTCTTGCCAACGCTAATAGCAGTTTCAATATCGGGAACGGTGTCTAATGGAAAGACATCAATTCCTGGTGAAGTAGATAAAGCTATACCATCTAAACGCTTTAATTCAAAACGATTTTTCTCTGATATCAACAATTTTGCACAAATAGTCCAATGTTTAGGATTAGTTTCAAAAGAATCTAAAACATAGCCTTTGGGATAACCATTTGAGGAGATCTTAATGAAACGATCATAGTCCTCACGCGGCATTACAACATCAATATCATCATCCCAAGGTACAAATCCTTGGTGACGCGCTGCACCAAGTAATGTACCCTCTGAGAGAAAATATTTTAATTTGTTGTTTTTACAAAATTCATCAAAAGTGTGCAAGGTATTAAGCGCAAATTGCTGTAATTCTTTAACTTCATACGTAGTATGGTACTTCTTAAGGAATTTCTCTATATTTTTTTTTTGAAAGTTGTTACCAACTGTAAAAATATTCATATAAATTTCACTGATAGCTTCAATATCGAGAGCTACAGGATTATTCTTTAGCCTTACGGGATTGACGGAGTTAACAAGCACCGACATATCTTCAGGTGAACCTAATGTGGGGAAATCCATTTCCATATGCTTTAAAATCCTAAAGAATCTATAAACAGCTTGTTTATGCTCATCAACAAAGAACAACTCATTCAGCTTATCAAATACTTTTAATAAATGCTTTTGCCCTCTGCTGTCTATACATTTATCAATGTTTTCAAGCATATAACGCCAAACGTATGGAAGACAAACAGCAACTGCGTGCCCATGAGGAATGCCGTATAATGATGTGATTTTATAGCTCATAGCATGTGCCGCAGTAGTTTGGGTGATATTTATTGCACGGCCAGCCAAATTAGCAGCCATACATATATTCTCGGCGGCTAATTTATCACCTGAAAAAAAGGCATCAATATTTGCTAAAATTGTAGTGATTGCACTTATAGAATATTCTTCACTTTCAGTTGTTGAGTTTACAGACCAAAGCGACTCAATTCCTTGACACAGCGCATCAAGCAATGTGGCTTTCTTCTGATAAGATGGTAATGTTGATAAAAAATTAGGCTCTAAAATAACAAATTCGGGAATAATGCTTTCGTGAGTTACAGACTGCTTTGCGCCTTCATAATAACAAACAGCATATCTCGTGGATTCACTACCTGTACCAGCTGTAGTGGGTATAGCCATATGTGGGATTTCTGAATCAAAATATTCCTGTTGCAAATATAGTGTATCATCGTTCATTTTGCAATATAATTTAATGCATTTAGCAACATCAATAGCACTACCGCCGCCAACTGAAATAATGAAATCACATTTTTCTTTTCTAAATAATTTTACACCCTTAACAATCTCGTCAAACTGAGGATTGGGTGTAAAATCATTAAAATAAACAAAGCTAAATTTAGAATTTTCGAAATAATCTTTTATAAACAAATAGTCAAAGGCGCTGTCACAAACCAAAAATGGCTTTTTGACATTATTTTCAAGAAGTATTTTTTCTATATTTAAATATGAATCATATCCAAAGAAAATTTTTTGTTCTTTAAACTTCATAATTATCACCTGAAATATTGTCTTTAATAAACTCCATAAAAGCATCTCTGTTTTGAATAGGAGTGGTTGTGGGACGCCCTAAATCAGAACGGGAAAAAAGATTGGCTTTAATCTCAAAAAACACAGGGCACGCGGACGTGTTTAATGAATTAAGACAATCGGTGAGTTCTTGCTCGTTCCGTGCCGAATAGGTACTTTTATAACCACAGGATTTGGCAATTCCAATAAAATCTATTTTATCACTTACTGTCGGAATACCACCAACAGTTTCGTGCGCGGAATTGTTGATAAGAACGTGTATAAAATTATTCGGTGCGTTTGCACCTAACACTGCAAGACTTCCCATATGCATTAAAACGGAACCGTCGCCATCTAGACAATAAACCCTACGATTATTATTTTTTTTGGCAATTGCCAGAGCAATCATAGAACTATGTCCCATTGAACCAACAGTTAAAAAATCGTGTTTATGACCTTGTTTTAATGCTTCGCGACATTCAAACAGCTCACGCGAAAGTTTGCCGGTTGTAGAAATAAATATATCATTTTCGTCTGAATACTGAACTATTTTTTTTACAATATCCTCACGCGAAAGCTCGTTATTGTTTGAATAGTCAACCTTTGAATTGTTTTCTAAAGCACCTTTTTTTACAACAAAAGCATAACTTTTTCCCACTGAAAATTCTTTAGCAGCCAAAGTTATTACTTCATTTAATTCATTATCAGTTGTATCCTGAGACAAAACACAATATCTAATATCTAAGCATTCTAATAATTTTAGAGTTATTTCACCTTGAAAAATGTGTTGAGGTTCATCGTGAACGTTGGGCTCTCCCCTCCATCCAATTACAAAAAGAGCGGGTATAGCATACACTTTGTCGTTAAGAAGTGAACAAATCGGATTAACCGCGTTTCCTATACCGCTATTTTGCATATAAACAAGAGCCGGATTACCGGTGGCAAGATAATGCCCTGCGGCAATGCCTACTGCTGCGCCTTCATTTGCTGCAACAATGTGTTTGTTAGAAACACCGTATGACTCCATTAAATAATCACACAACGCTTTAAGCTGTGAATCAGGTACACCGGTATACATACAAACATTAAGCTTATTTATAGCCTCAATAAATTTTTCAATTCGCAAAATAACTAATGCTCCTTATTTAGTTTTTTTCTTGCCTTTCTTTTCAGATTCACCGGTTATTTCTCGGTAAATGGCGGCAACTTTATTAACGTTTCCACTAGCTATTATGCGACCTTTTTCCAAAATTATAGCTTTATTACAAAGTCTTTCTACTTGAGATACCGAATGAGATACAAAAAGCACTGTTGCGCCCTGCTCAAACATACTCATAATCTTTTGTTCGCTTTTCTTTTTAAACTTAGCGTCACCAACAGAAAGTACCTCATCTAAAATTAAAATTTCAGGTGCTACAACAGTTGCAATTGAAAATCCTAGCCTCGAACGCATACCTGAAGAATAGTTTTTTAGAGGGACATCAATAAACTCTTTGAGTTCAGAAAATTCAACAATTTCATCAAATTTTTCGGCAATGAAATTACGCGAATAACCTAGCACCGAACCATATAAATATATATTTTCAGCGCCTGTATACTGAGGGTCAAAACCTGCACCAAGCTCAAGTAACGGAGCAATTTTACCACGTCTTTTTACAAATCCACTGGTAGGATCATAAACACCTGCAATTACTTTTAGCAGAGTGCTTTTTCCTGCGCCGTTAAGGCCCAGTACCCCAAGTCTATCTCCTTTTTTAAGTTTAAAAGAAACATTTTTAAGAGCCCAAAACTCGTTATAATGAATTTCTTTCTTTAAACTTTTAATAATATAATCTTTAAAAGTATCAACCTTTTCGCGACTAAGGTTGAACTTCATACTTACATTATTTACCTCAAGAACAGTTTTTGCCATTTCTTATTTCTTATCCTTTCGTAAATTAAATTTCAAGTATGAATTTATCTTGCTTTTTAAAGAAAAAGTACACACCAATAACAATACTTACTAATGAAAAAATAAATGAATATAAGAATAATCCTATGTCGAATGGGTCGCCGAATATACAATTACGGAAATTAGCGATGATACAGTAAAGCGGATTTAATTCTATAAGCTTTATTTTCCAATCATTGGGATTGTTACCTACTAGCTGCAAAGGATAATAGAAGATAGCACTCATATACATTATAAGTGTTGTGGCTACTGTCCATAAATACTCCATATCTCTAAAAAACACACCGATAGTAGCAAGAATCATTCCTGCGCCAAAGGACAGCAAAAGAAGCTCAATTAAAGGAACGAGTGTCAGGAACCATGTGAATTTTGGGAAAACTCCAAGGACACAAGACACAATAACCAAAATTATAAGAGAAATTAAAAATATAAAATAATTATACAATACTTCAGAAAGAGGATACAAATATTTAGGTACATATACCTTTTTTATCATACCCGCATTTTTTCTTATTGATTTTAAACAAGATGAAGTTGAGGAATTAAAACACGAAAAACAAAGACGGCCGCATAAAATATAAATAGGATATGTGGCATCGCCTCTTCCTAACAATGTACCAAATATAAAGGTTAGTACTATCATCATTAGCAGCGGTTCAAGCAACGTCCAAACTATGCCTAAATACGATCGTCTATACCTTAACTTTATACCTTTTTTTACTAATTCGGCAAGCAAATATCTGTATTTGAGAAAATTATTGATAATTTTTTTCATAAAAGTTCCCTTAATTCAAAGTCAATTTTAGTTAATTATACCACTATTCTTATCTTTTTTCAACAATAATATTTATTAGATAAATTTATAGTTGAGTTTATTTATACAGTTTGGTATAATTGTTTATAATATAAAAATTTTAGGATGATAATATTGAAAAAGAAACGCATAAAAAGACGGCTTACTCCAATAGGTAAATTGCTTTTATTTATACTAATAGCTCTAATTATTGCCATACCTTTGCTGGTTTCCAAATGCGGGAAAGTACCTACCGATTCTTCAGTTTCATCATCAAAAACAGAAAACATTTCATCTAATAAACAACCCGAAAGTACTAAAGGAACTACTATAAATAAATTAAAATATGCGACAAGAACCAACAACACTGATATTCTTAAAATGAGTAGTTCGCACGGAATTTTAATTGACATTAAACAGAATGTCATTGTTGCAGAGAAAAAATCGAGTGAAATAATATATCCCGCATCATTAACTAAGGTTATGACTTTGTTGGTAGCGGTTGAAAACCTAAAAGATCTTGACGAAACATTTACTTTTACCACTGAAATGCTTGATCCGTTTTTTATTGAAGAAGCGTCCGTAGCAGGCTTTTTAAATGAAGAAACAGTGCCAATTATCGATTTGCTGTATGGCTCAATATTGCCGTCAGGCGCTGATGCAACATTTGCACTTGCAGTACATATAGCCGGTAATGAAGAGAATTTCGTAAAACTTATGAATAAAAAAGTTCAAGAATTAGGTCTTAAGAACACTCACTTTATGAATTGCAGCGGATTGCATCACGAAAATCATTACAGCACAGTTCACGACATAGCTTTAATAATGAAATATGCTATGGAAAATGAAACCTGCAAAAAAGTGCTATCAATGCTTGAGTACACCACCTCTAAAACTCCGCAACACCCAGACGGTATTCACCTTTACAGTGACACTTTTTCCCGAATGTACGGAACAGAAGCTGTTGGTGTAACAATGCTTGCAGGTAAAACGGGCTACACCGACCAAAGTGGAAACTGTTTGGTAACCTACGCCAAGGCAACCAATGGAAAAAGTTACATATTAGCAACAGCGGGAGCAAGCGGTCCGTATATGCCGATTTATGATGCTATAGACATTTATGCAGAATTTGCAGGAACGGGCGAAAAAAACATTCAACCGGAAATACCAACATCTGATAATAGTTACTACTAATGATAAAAGCCTTAGAATAAATCTGTTCTAAGGCTTTTATTTATTTTGCTAATTTTACATCTTCCCATAAACGGTCTACGTATCTTCTGGTTTTATTATCTAAATTATGATAATAAAATGTCTTGGGTTTATCTTGTTCACTGGGATATAAGAATTCATTTTTATAATATTCGTAGTCCTCATTTTCAACAACTGCTTTGTTGGGTGAAGCATAGCAAATATATTCTGCATTAGACAAAGCGACTTCTGGCTCCATCAGGAAATTTATATATAACAGTGCCGCTTCATAATTTTGCGAGGTGTTGGGAATACACACAGAATCCACAAAGATATTTGTTCCCTCTTTTGGATATGCAAGCGCTAGATTTTCGTTATTTTCATACATACTCAAAAAATCGCCTGCATAGTAAGGTGCAACAAGTGCTTCGCCCGATTCCATTTTATCGAAAACTTCATCCATAACGTAGGATTGCAAAACAGTCTTTTGCTCTTTAAGCTTCTCAGCTGCAATATCAAGTTCATCCTTGTCGGTTGTATTGATATCAAAACCAAGCAAAAGCTGTGCCGTTGCAAATCCATCGCGGGGATTATTAAAGTTCAATATTTTATGCTTGTATTTTGAATTCCACAAAACATTCCAGGTGGAAGCATCCTCAGCTGATACTACGGTTTTATCATAAATTATACCAACCATACCAACAGAATAAGGAACAGAATACTCATTGTTTTCATCAAAATAAATGTTTTTATATTGATCGTCTATATATTTATAGTTTGATAGAGCTGAGGTGTCTATTTTTTTTAGCATCCCCTCCTCTTTCATACGAGAAATCATATAGTCGGAAGGAATTACTATATCGTATGACACTCCGCCGCTTTTTAACTTAGAATACATTGATTCATTCGAATCGAAATTTGTGTAATTAACCTTAATACCTGTTAATTTTTCGAATTCTTTATTTACATCTAGTGTGCCATCTCTACCATCAGAGATATACTCGCCCCAGTTGAAAACATTTATCTCTGTGCCTGTATATTCTCTTGTATAAGTTGCGCTTAAATCAATATTACTAATATTATTGTTGTTTGCATAGTTAGAAAACAATATAACCGAAGCAGAAAGCACACATACCAAAACAACAGATGTAACGCGACAAATTTTAGGTATTAGAATATTGCGTTTTTTTACCTTGGTTTTAGCAGTGGTTTCGTTGCTTGTTGCAATATTATTGAGAACTAACACAAGAAGCACCGCAAGGAAAATTACAGTAGATAAAGCATAAATATCTAACCGAACACGACGTTTTGTCATTGAATATATAAGAATAGGCAGAGTCTGGAAATCCGAACCACTGGTAAAATGGCTTATAACAAAATCATCGAGAGATAATGTGAATGCCATAACAAAACCGGTGGCAATACCTGAGGAAATTGCAGGCAAAATCACCTTAAAAAATGATTTAAAGGGTGTACAGCCTAAATCCTCAGCCGCCTCTGCTAAATTAACATCGGTTTGTTTAAGCTTTGGCATTACAGATAGTAAAACATACGGAATATTAAAGGTAATATGAGCTATAAGCAGCGTAATAAATCCTAATGAATTGTTGGTTCCTATTATAACACCAACAAAAACAAACAAAAGCATCATAGAAATACCGGTAACTATGTCAGGATTCATCATTGGAATATTAGTTACAGTCATAGTTGCGCTTTTAGTCCATTTTTTTCTATAAGCGTGAATACCAACAGCAGCAGATGTACCTATAACCGTTGCAATTGTTGAGGATAAAACAGCAAGAATTATAGAGTTTTTGAGGGCATTGATAAGTTCCGTATCGTAAATTAGTTCTTTGTACCACTGTAATGAAAATCCGGTAAAAACAGATGTACTGTTAGAAAGATTAAATGAATAAACCATAATAACAAACAGTGGTGCAAATAAAAACAGAAAAACTAGAAAAATATAAATCTTCTGGAAATGCTTCATATTAAAACACCTCCATCTTCATCAGCAAACCTATTCATAACGAACATACTTATAAGAATAAGCACCATAAGAACAAGAGATAATGCGGCGCCTAAATTGTAGTTATTGGCGCTCATAAATTGAGATTCGATAGCATCGCCAATAAGCAAGGTTTTACCACCACCAAGCTTTTGTGAAATATAGAAAGTACTAACTGCAGGCACAAAAACCATTGTAATACCTGAAATTACACCCGGTAAGCTCATGGGCATTATAATCTTTTTAAGCTTCATCAGTCCGTTCGCTCCTAAATCCTCAGAAGCTTCTAATATGGGATTTTCAATTTTACACATTACAGAATAAATGGGCAAAATCATATAAGGTATGAAATTATATACCATACCTAAAATAACAGCACCAGGTGTGTTAATCAGTTGAACTGTGCTCAAGCCCATTTTTCCAAGAAGCGTGTTGATAATACCGGTGTTAGACAAAATGGTTATCCAAGAATAGGTTCTTATGAGAAAGTTCATCCACATAGGAAGCATAACCAACATCATCATTGTTTTTTGCACATTTTCGCTTTTCCTTGCCATATAATACGCAAACGGATAAGAAATCAGCAAACAAATAATAGTGGCTATAAGCGCGTATAACAAAGAAACACCGAAAGTATGGCTATATCTACTTAAATTCCTGATGTATTCAAAGGTAAAATTACCATTTGCATCTGTAAATGCATAATATACTACCATAACCAGCGGCGCAATTACAAAGATCGCAGCCCACACTACATATGGTGCTGAAACGAAGCGACTACCAAAGGATTTTTTGTTCAATTCTCGTCCTCCTCAACAACTTCGTTAAGGAGATCCATTTCATCGCTAAATGAGCTGTAATCACCGTATAAACCTGAATACTTAGACTTATGCATTATATGGATAGCATCCGGTTCAATCTGGAGACCGACCTCATCATCCACTTTATGTTCATCGGTAGTTTGCACCATCCACTTAAATCCGTCAATATCAATAATGATTTCGTAGTGAACACCCATAAATGTAACCGAGGTCACTGTACCAACAAGCATACCCTGCTGAGGAGGCACAATATCAATATCTTCAGGACGAATAACAACATCGACAGCCTCGTTATCTTTAAAGCCTCTATCAAGGCACACAAAATCTCTGCCAAAAAAGTTGGCTAAAAAGTCCTTTTTCATTGTTCCGTCCAGAATATTAGACTCACCTATAAAATCGGCAACAAAGGCATTTTGCGGCTCGTTATATATATCCTGAGGTGTTCCGATTTGCTGAATTTCACCATCGTTCATTACAACAACAGTATCAGACATAGCTAATGCCTCTTCCTGATCGTGTGTAACAAACACAAAGGTGATACCTAAGGTCTGTTGAATATTTTTAAGCTCTACCTGCATATCCTTGCGCATTTTTAAATCTAATGCTGCCAAGGGCTCGTCAAGAAGCAAAACCTTTGGACGGTTAATAATGGCACGAGCAATTGCAACACGCTGCTGCTGACCACCCGAAAGGCTGTTGACGTTTCTTTTTTCAAAACCGCTTAGGTTTACCATCTTTAACATTTCGGTAACACGTTCTTTGATTTCGCGCTTTGGAACTTTTTTTACTGCTAAACCGAATGCAATATTATCGTATACATTCATATTAGGAAAAAGTGCGTAACGCTGAAAAATGGTGTTCACCTGACGTTTATATGCAGGAACACCATTGATTTTTTTACTGTCAAACAAAATGTTACCATTATCTGGATTAACAAAGCCCGCAATAATGCGAAGAGTGGTGGTTTTTCCACAGCCAGAAGGTCCAAGCAAGGTAACAAATTCCTTATCCTTGATATTGAGAGAAAAATCCTTTAAAATTTGCTCTCCGTCAAATGATACAGAAATGTTCTGAAGTTCAACTATATTATTATTTTCTGCCATTTAAGCATCCCCCTTTGCGGACACAAAGTGTCACGTAAGCTAAATAAGCTCTGCGCGATACCCCCAAAATCGCTGATACATGCCCTCCGCAAAGGGTTTTTCATAATCCTCTGGGCCTTGGGCTCGGGATTACGGCAAATACCTTGATTTTGCTCTTTCAACACAGATGCATAAACGATACTTTAAATATATAAATTATTAGGCTAAATGTCAAGTGGTTTTATAAAAATTCTGTAAAATATCCGCTAAAAATAAATAGAAATAGCGTATTCTCTGCTATTATAACAATAAAATATAAGTTTAATAATTTCTAGATTGAAAAAAAATATTATTTGTATTATAATAATTACATAATCATTTTATATAATTATGAGGTGAAGTGCAATGTTAAAACGCACCCTTAAGAAATTATTGCAGGAAACAACTGATAAGCTTAATCTAACTTTACTTGAAAATCGACAGTTGCGCGAGCGTTTAGACGAATATGAAAAATCTAACGATTCGGAAGAAAAAGAAAGCCTTTTAACCAAGCTTAAAGAAGCAGAGGATGAAAACCAAAAAATTATTGCACAAAACGAATCTAAAATTCTTGAATATGAAACAGTAATAAAAGAACTTGAAGAACGCAACAACGAACTTAACCAATCATTAAATAAATTAAAAGGCGAACACTTTGACACCTGCAAATATGCCGACGATTTGAAACAACGACTTGATAATTTAGTAAAAGAAGAGGGAAAAAGCGTCAAAGAAATTTCTTATACTATTCCCGAACCTCCCCCTACTCCTCAAGTTGTTACTGCCGAAGAAAAAGATGAAGAAAGCTTTAGCTACGCCTCTGGTATTATAAGTGATGCCGTTGTACATACCGCAACCGTCACTGCCCGCCTTTCTGCCTCAGATGATAAAAACGCAAATGAACTTAAGGCACTTGCTATGGGCAGAAGTGAAATTCTTAAAGCTGATGTTTTACAAACGGTTATGTCAGATATGCTACCTGAAGCCAAGAGAACAAGAATGGACAAATTACTTGCTGAAACTTTGGATTACTTCGACGGAATCATAGGTCAGTTGGAAAAATAGTATACAAAAATGACTTAGCAGACTAATTCTGCTAAGTCATTTTTCGTTATAATTTTATATAATCATAGCTAAAATTATACTTCATTCCTTATCATATCTTCAAAGGTTTCCCTTTTTACTGCAACGCTCTCCCCTTTATCGTTGAGCACAACAATGGGTGGACGAGGGATGCGGTTATAATTCGATGCCATTGTGTAATTATACGCGCCTGTTGTGAAAACAGCTACTATATCACCACGACTTGGTTTTTGTATAGTAATATTTTCTGCAATTATATCTCCGCTTTCACAGCATCTGCCAACAAGGGAGCAATTATAATCTTTAGGCTCTGTAACGAGATTTGCAACGGTTGCTGTGTACTGCGATTCGTATAAAGCATATCTAGGATTATCAGACATACCACCATCGATTGATACATAATTTTTAAAGCCTGTAATTTCTTTAACTGTGCCAACAGTGTAAAGCGTAAGACCAGCATCTGCAACAATACTTCTGCCAGGTTCGTGAATAATAGTTGGGTGGGGATAATTCAACTCAGTGCAACGATTATTAAGCCACACACCTATTTCTTTTATAACTTTTTCAATATCTATTGTTCCGTCATTTTCAACATAAGGAACACCGAAGCCTCCGCCGAGGTTAAGTATATCAGCAACATATCCGTATTTTTCTCGTATATGTACCATAAACTCAAACATAATGTGTGCCGCGTCAATAAATGGTTCGGCATCGAAAATTTGTGAGCCAATATGGCAATGAAAGCCACGGAGCTTTATATTATTGAGAGTTAAAGCATAGGTAGTAATTTCTTCAGCCTGACCTGTTTCTATAGCAAGGCCAAACTTGGAATCTACACTACCTGTTGAAACCGCTTTGAAAGTATGCGGGTCGATTCCAGGCGAAAGCCTGATTAAAATATTTTGAACCTTGCCATTGAGTGCAGAATATGAGTTAATTTCATTCAGCTCTTCTATGTTATCTACAACAAAATATCCGCAGTCGTTATCTATTGCAAAATGTATATCCTCATTGGTTTTATTATTTCCGTGAAAAAACAATTTTTCTGCAGGAAAGCCTACTGATATTGCTGTGTAAAACTCGCCAATGGAAACGACATCTGCCGTTATCCCCTCTTCAGACAATATTCTATACATCAATTTACAACACAAAGCTTTGCTTGCGTATGATGGGAAACTGCCATGTCCGTAAAATTTTTCCATTGCGGTTTTATAGATTTTTATTTTTTCTCTTATCTTATTTTCATCAACTAAATAAAGTGGGGTTCCGTATTTTTTGGCAAGCTCTACAGTATCAAAGCCTGCAAATGTAAGATTACCCTTAGAGTTATATGAAATATTGTCGCAAAGAACTGATTCGGAAATAGAATTTGAATTATGCATATAAATACCTACTTAATTAAACCTTTAAGCCCTGCTCACGCATTAGCTCCAAAAGGCGTGCTTCGTTATTTTCTTCCATAGGAACAAGGGGCAAACGAAGATAGTTTTCACCATAACCCATAGCAGAAACTGCTGCCTTTACGGGAATTGGATTAACCTCACAGAAGAGTTGATTGATTAAGGGTAATAATTTTAACTGAAGGTCTAGGCTTCCTGAAATATCACCTTTAAAAAAGCGATTGCACATTTCTACAGTTTCATTAGGAAGTATATTAGATAGCACAGAAATAACACCCATACCGCCCAAAGAAAGTATAGGCAATATCTGATCATCGTTGCCTGAATAAATGTACATATCGTCACCGCAAAGTGATGCGATTTCAGCTACTTGAGATATATTACCGCTGGCTTCCTTTACAGCATTTATCATAGGATGCTGCGACAAAACCTTGCAGGTGTTAGCTTCAATATTAACACCCGTTCTGCTTGGAACATTATAAAGAATTATCGGCTTGGTTGCATTGTCTGCGATTTTATTATACATAGTAATAAGGCCACGCTGAGTGGTTTTATTATAATAAGGAGTAACACAAAGAAGACCATCAACACCCGCATCGCAAGCGTGCTTAGTTAACTCGACAGCATAGTCTGTATCGTTACTACCTGTACCTGCAATTACTGGAACACGACCACCGATTTTTTCAACAGCATAATCAATAACGGCTTTATGTTCAGCATCATTAAGAGTAGGAGATTCGCCTGTTGTACCAGCTACAACTATAGCATCTATACCCTTTTCAATTTGAAAATCTATCAGCTTACCAAAGGAATCATAATCAATTCCCTGTTCGTTTAGAGGAGTAACAATAGCTGTTGCAACACCCTTGAATAACAATTCTTTTTTCATAACACATTCTCCTTGACACAAAATAAAGATAGCTCGAAAGCTACCTTTATAATAATACCATACAAAAATAACAGTATAGTTTAAAATAAACAAATAGCTCTCCGCAAAATGCGACAGTAAAACTGCTGTTAAACAGGTTTACCGGATCTGATTTACGCCTAGTCAGCCCTCGGCACCCGCACCTTTCGCCTCTGCAACGCCATGCGACGGCTTGACACAAAGGTTACTGATTACGAAATGCACCTCTATTTAATATTTAAAACTTTATTATATAATACTATCAGTTAATAATTTTGTCAATACCTAATTTACAATTTACCAAATGTTAGTATCGTAAAGCGCCGCCGCCACAAAAGTATTATATTGAGAAAAATATATTTCTAGCTTGTGTGCGCCTAATTCATAGGTTAAACAGGTTGCGCCGTCGTCACCTTTGGGTAAAAAGTAAAGGTCGCTTGCTGCCGGTGCTTCGGTGTATTCAGCATCTATGGAGCTTTTAACATAATCAATAAGCGTGTTTCCGTCAAACCCGTAGGCATTTCCTACTACCGCTATACCAGCAATTCCCGCATTTTCATTTTTAGTTGTATACATACAGTAAACCGAGTTGCTTTCGTTATAGAGTGAGGACAAAATAGTATGGCTATCAGAAGCGGTTGTGGTAACATAACCATTATATTCTGTACCATCGGGCTCGTGTCCGGACTCTCGCATATTTTTACAAAATTCATCATGCGACATACCTGCACTCAGCTCGAAAATTATATCCTTAACTCCATCTACAGGGTCACCTAATATAAATTCGGCTTCGGGTATCTGTCCCTCAGTTGCAAGTTTTGCTACATCTACGCTATGTTCAGTCTTTTCACTTTTATCTTTAGAGTTGCTATTGGAATTACTGCAGGCGCAAAGTCCCATACATAAAATTACAGATATTATAAAACACACAATTTTATTCATAGTATACACTCCTTTATTTTGAATGTTCACTCAATAATTTATGGCGTAGATTCCAAAGCTCTTCTGACAAATCCACATAATATTCGTGAGGATTTTCGAATCTCAACACCTCGTCCCACATTGTAGCAACCTGATTTTTGCAGTAATCCTGAATTTCTTGAACAGAAGGACTTTTATACACGCACTGTCCTTTTTTGAAAATTCTTTTTTGTAGTTTTACAGCTTTAAAATTAGTAACGGTTTTCCGTTTCCAGGTGTGACGCGGATCGAAAATTTCATATGGTTTTGTGTCGTCAATAATTTCGCTAGCCATAGTAATAACATCTGCAACTGCTTTTCCTGAGTCTATATCAAATAATCTCCATACTGTTTTTTCACCTGGTAAAGTGATTTTTTCAACATTTTCGCTTATTTTGATCCTAGGAACAATTTGACCATTTTCCTCAACTGCTACAAGCTTATATACTCCGCCGAACACAGGTTCGGAAGAGGCTGTTATAAGTCGTTCGCCAACACAATAGTTGTCGATTTCTGCACCTTGAATAATCATATCGCGAATAATATATTCATCTAGTGAATTAGATGCAAGGATTTTACAATCATCATAACCTGCCTGATCCAGTTTTTTTCTGATTTTTTTACTAAGATAGGTTATATCACCACTGTCAATTCTTACACCTTTTGGTCTATACCCCATTGGTTTAAGCACTTCGTCGAAAACTTTAATAGCGTTAGGAAGACCGGATTTCAAGGTGTTATAAGTATCAATCAAAAATACAGAATTATCAGGATAAGTTTGAGCATACACCTTAAATGCCTCGTATTCATCATCAAAAAGCTGAATCCAGCTATGAGCCATCGTTCCGTATGCAGGAATAGAGAATAATTTAGAGGCCTCCAGATTAGATGTTCCGCAGCAACCACCTATATATGCGGCGCGTGAGCCTAATGTTGCAGCAGTATCACCCTGAGCACGACGGGCACCAAATTCAACAACAGGCTTACCCTCTGCTGCCCGCACAATTCTATTTGCCTTAGTTGCAATAAGTGACTGATGATTTATCATTAAAAGTAGTGTTGTTTCTACCATCATAGTCTGAATAACAGGGCCTTTTACAGATATTAACGGCTCTTTCGGAAATATTGGAGTACCCTCCTCTATTGCCCAAACATCACATTCAAATTTAAAATCCTTAAGATAATCCAAAAATTCTTCGGAAAAACAATTTAAAGAGCGCAAAAAATCAATATCATCACTTGAAAAATGAAGATTTTCAAAATATTCAATAAGTTGTTTGATTCCCGCAAGAATAGCATAACCGCCACCGTCAGGAACACGTCGAAAAAACATATCGAAGTATGTTATAGTGTCTTTTTTTCCGTCTTTGAGCATACCGTTTGCCATTGTTAGCTCATATAAATCAACCAACATTGTTAAATCGTGATTCATTACAATACCTCGCTTTGAATGTATGTTTATACTATTTTAGCATTATTCTGTTAGAAATTCAACAAATACTTAATAAATATTATTATATATTGAAAAGAGCAGGTGCTGCCACCTGCTCTGTTATTAGTTAAATATGATAATGAATGGGTATGCCGTTCTTCATTCTTATTGTTTGTTCGCCGTTAATAAGAGGAAGGAAATAATCCAACGCTTCATCTTTAACATTATTCTGGTCTTCATTTATCCATTCTTTGGGGAAGAACTTCTCTTTATTTGCAACCATATCAGCATCAACGGTTTCAACGACAACGGCATAAGGCGTATTGCTTACTCGCTTAAATGTCATCATCTTACCTGTAACACCATCCATTGCTGCTAAAACTGCTTTTGATGCTATGTATTCTGCCTCATCAATATCGGTTTTGGAAGTGATATGGGAAGAGCATCTTTGCAAAACATTTAACTCAATTGAGCGAACCTTACACTTAATTTCTTTTCTAACGATTCTCTCTAAGCATTTTCCTATTCCACTTAATGCTTCGTGCCCGAAATCATCTATAACTCCAGAGCTAACTGTATATTCGCTTGTATGTGAATCGAGCTTCACACCCTCAGAAACCGCTATAATTACAGACTTGTGATTTTGCTGAGCTTTCCTGATATCATTAACAAATTTCTCAACCGAGAAATCGTTTTCAGGCAGATATATAAGATGTGGTGCAATCTCTCCATTTGCACGAAGTACACAAGAGGAAGCTGTTAACCAGCCCGCGTGCCTACCCATAATTTCAACAATTGTAACCGAGTCTATATTGTAAACAGAAGAGTCGCGTATTATTTCCTGCATAGTTGTTGCTATATACTTTGCTGCCGAACCAAACCCCGGAGTGTGATCGGTATATTCCAAATCGTTGTCAATAGTCTTGGGGATTCCTAATATCTTGATATTTATATTCTTTTCTTTAACATAATTGCTAAGCTTCGCAACCGTGTCCATAGAATCATTACCGCCGATATAAAAAAACGCACCAATTCCGTACCTTTCAAAGCAGGCAATGATTTTTTTGTAAATCTCTTCGTTTTCGCTAACAGGCGGAAGCTTGAATCTGCAGGATCCGAGAATGGTTGAGGGAGTCTGCTTAAGTAGTTCAATATCATCGTTAGCTCTTGCTACTGCAGTAAGCTCAACTAAATGGTCGTTTATAATACCTTCTATACCGTTAATAGAGCCAAATATGTGCTCAATTTTATCTTCCTTAAGAGCTTGTCGGTAAACACCTAGTAAAGAAGAATTTATAGCACAGGTCGGTCCACCTGATTGTGCAACAGCAATATTCATAAATATCCCCAATCTGTATTTTTTATAATTGTACCATACACAAATAAAAAATGCAAATCTTATTATTCATATTCAACCAGGGTATTTATATATAGTTCTGCCCTCTTTAATCGTTTCAAGTACCTTTATGTCTTTTAATTCATTGAAACGCACTTTACAAGGATTTTTGTTCAAAACGCAAAAGTCGGCAATTTTTTGGGGTGTTATACTGCCTCTCATATCTTCTTGAAAAACAGAATAAGCAGCATTTATAGTCAATGTTTTAACCATCCTTAATGGCGTAATCCTTTCTTGCTTGCCAATTAGTTTGCCTGAAGCGTCGTAACGACCACAAGCAAAATAAATGGATTCAATAATATTACCGCATTTGTGTGAAACTGTAATTGGTATACCTTTAGTTACACTGCTTTGCATAGGTACAAGTTTATATGCTCTTGCTTCACCAAGAATAGAGTTACAATATAAACTGCCATACTTATATAAATCAAACAGATTGAAGTTAATAAATAGTTTTAACATTCTTATTCTATCAAGTTGGTCATTTCTTACCGTCTGACAATTAACCAAAATATTTCTGTAATCTGAAATTTGTTTATTAACATACACCTTCTCGTAGCCCCTTAAAAATTGATCAATAGCCGCGTCCCCCGTTGCCATTACCAACATTTGTTTTCGATTTTTACTGCAATCAGTTATATATTTTTTTACATCTATATATTTACAATAGCTTTCACCTGAATAACTTAATAATTCACCGTCAGGCACCACATAATACGGGGTACTAACATATGCGCTTCTGTTAGTTAAATCACCGTCTAAACATAAACTGTATCCACAATGCTTGATGTTCGAACAAATATCTACACCTTCACAATTGCGTTTTGCGTAATCTGAAAAAACAAAATAATCAAGTTTATATTTATTATCACTATACAAATTCATATCCGCATTTGCATCAATAACGGCAGTAACTCCGCATTCAATAAGCTGCTTTTCATTAACAGCACTACTAAAAATCATAAATGCAGGCAAAAGTGTTGCACCGTGTAAATCTACTATTTCGGCATTCTTACCTTCAGTTTTCAATAATTCATTACTACCTACTGTCTTTATTTTGCCATTTTCTACTACGACTGCTTCAATATTGGAATAACGCCTGTCCAAAGTAATTATATTGCCGTTTGTATAAATCTTTTTCATCTAATCCATCCCTTTGCTAAAAATATTATTTAACTTAATTTATTATCTATTCTAAAATAATAGCAGCTTTTACTTTACAATTTAAAATAAATATGTTATTATAATTTCTAATAAGTGATTGGAGTGATTTATTTGGCAAAGAGTAAATTCTTAACTTACAAAGGCAAGCCTATTGTTAGAAAGGATAACGAAATTTACTATGGAAATATGGCAGATAGCCACGTTATAATGCTTAGAATTATGAGCACCAAAACAGTTGGCGATATGGAAGTTGCCGAAAAGGTATTGGTTCAGCTTATGTCTACCGACGAAAGCCTACCCGCTACTAAACGCGTAATAAAGAAGAGCGATAAAATCGGTCTTTATAATGCAATGGATATTGCAGCAGTATGGCTCGACAGAGCTCTTAAAGGTAAATAAAATTCAAAAATTATAAAGAAACGAAGCGTAGCAAACCTGCGCTTCGTTTCTTTATTTAATATTAAATTCAATTTAATTCAGCGGGAAATCAAAAGTTTTCGAACTATCAGATTTGTCATCACTATCGGGTTGGCTACTGTCGGAATTACCGAAACCTGAAAAATCATCAAATCCAAAATTATTGTCACTGGATTCTGTTGTGTTTTTAGAATTATAGCTTGATGAACCTTTATCTGCAAGCAATTTTACAGATAAAGTGTCTGATGTTTTATCTTTAGTTTTATATATAGTTAGCTCTATACTGTCACCTGCGTTTGAATTTTCGATCACATCAAGCAAAATGTCACTGTTTGTAATTTCGGTGCCATTTACATGAGTAATGATATCTCCCTCGTCAAAGCCTCTGTTATAAAGGTCACTGTCGGAACTGATGGTACCAATGTAAACCCCCACAGGAACATCGTTGGCTTCTGCTGTGAGCGAATTAACCTCAGTATAGGTAATGCCTAACTTTGCGCGATTTGTAACACAGCCGTCTTTTATCAAAGATGTTACCACTTTTTTCATTGTGACAGTGGGAATTGCATATGAAACAGCATCGTAGGCATCTCCTGCTAATTTAGATGAAGTTATACCAACAACCTGGCCGTACATATTTGCAAGAGCACCACCCGAATTGCCCGGATTGATTGCGGCATCGGTTTGAAGAAATGAAGAAGCATAGCTAGTGGTGGTATTAGTAACTCTTCGATTAACAGCTGAAATTATACCGTGCGTCAGAGTTGCTTCATCACCATAAGAGGATGGATAACCAACAGTAATAACCTGTTCACCCACAAAAACATCATTAGAATTTCCAAAAGTGGCTACTTTAAGGCTATTTACCTTATCGTTAATTTTTATAACCGCCAAGTCGCTACGGGTATCTCCTGCTACAAAGCTTGCTTTATATTCCTTGCCGTTTGATAATCTTACTAAAAACTTGGCATTAGGTATGCCTTCATATATATGGTCATTTGTTACTATATAACCATCTTTTGAATAAATAACGCCACTTGCGCTACCCACATTACTGCTATCTGTTGGGCTGTATACCATTATATTAACAACAGATTCGTTAACACTGGCAAAAACCTCGCTATAATCACTAAAAATTTCGCTATCATTATCAGGTCTATCTTCTAACTCTAATTTAGGCACCGTAATGGTTGAAGTATTAGAAGTAGCACCATTATAAACAGCAACAAAATAACCGGCAGAAACGGATAAAGAAATTATCAGGACTAATGCCAATGTAAAGCAGAAAACTTTAAGTCCTCTATTCTTAACCCTTTCAGGACGCGGCTCAGCATAACTAAAATCAGGTATATATTGCTGATTGGTATTGTTTGTAGTATTTGTATAGTCATTAACTGCTTCTTCATAATATTGTGGTTCATTAAGATTCTCTGTATCAGAAGTCATTTCAATCGCAGTTTCATCAAAAAGCTCGTCGTCGAATACTGCTTCTGCTGATCCATCTGAATTCTCTTTATCAATATTATCTGGTGTATTTATTTCACCCACATAAGTTTCGATATTATCTGAATTTACATCAGTATCTTCATTTTCCTGCGGATCGTTTTTATTGAATTCGTCCATTTATATTTCCTCCTTATATTTTGGCAACCAAAACTCAAATTCAGTATATTCATTAGATTTGCTTCGTACTGTTATTTTGCCTTTATGAATATCAATTATTGTTTTTGCAATATATAATCCAAGGCCTGTGCTTTCTTTAATTGCAGATCTTGATCGATCAGTTTTATAAAATCTATCAAATATATGAGGCAAATCCTTATCGTCAATACCTATACCATAGTTCCTAATAATGAAATGTATATTACTATCAGCATAAATATTAAAGGTAATTTCACCACCATCAGCGGTAAATTTTATAGCATTATCTAAAAGATTATATACAACCTGATGAATTAAATCACTGTCTGCTGTCACTATATTTTGATTTAATGAATCAAGACCGGTTATATTGATGTTTTTACTTTCAATACGCTGCTGTTGAGCAATAACTATATCTATAAGCATAGCTGAAATATCAAATTGTGAAAGATTTATTTTCATTTCACCGGATTCAAGCTTTGAAAGGCTGAGCATTGACTGAATAAGCCTTGATAGACGCTTAACCTCATCACTTACAATTCGTAGATATTCATTCTGCTTTTCTTGCGGAATTGTGCCATCTATAATTCCATCTATAAATCCACCGATTGTAGTCATTGGAGTTTTTAGTTCGTGAGAAACATTAGCAACAAAGCTTCTTCTTGTCGATTCCAGTTTTACAAGAGAATCTGTCATATTGTTAAAGGCAATCGCCAATTCACCCACTTCATCGTCGGTTGTTACGGGTATTCTACGCGAAAAATCTCCCTTAGCCATACATCCTGCTGCCTCAGACATTAGCGTTAACGGCTTAGTAAGCCTATATGAAACATAGTAAACGGCAAAAAACATAAATATAATTGTTACAATTGATGCCGTAAGCAACATTCTTATGATGTTCATAAAGAAATATCCAACGGAGGCCGACTGTGATAGCGCATATACTATAGCATAATTTTTGCCATTTTCATCATAAAGCCTTTTGCCGTAAATATAGTTTGTAGTTTTTAGATTACCATCAAAATTACCGTTTTCGTAAAATTCTTTATTATTTAACGTGCTTTCAATAATTCGCGCTGGTATTTCCAACTCAGAATGTTCACAAGAGGAATATTCATCAAATAATTCGCAGCTGCAATATATAGGCTCACCCGACGTGTTGGTTATGATAATTTCTGCATCTAATGTTTTGGTAACAATGGGTGCAAGATATCCTAAAGTATTTAAAAAATCTTCATCATCAAGTTGACCAGATGCTGTGATTTTTGAAATAGAATTACAGCATTCTGCGAGTGAAGACCTCTTTTCAGATACTAAGTAATTGCTTATCACAAAGCCCAAAATTGTTGCCATAAATATCAAACAAATAACAATTATTGCAACCGTTAGAAAAAAGTATTTCTTAAAAATCTGTAATTTAAGTTTCAAACCAAAACCCCATATCATTTAACCTCAAATTTGTACCCAACGCCCCAAACTGTTTTTAAACTCCATTCTTCCGAAACCCCTTCGAGTTTTTCTCTAAGACGTTTTACGTGCACATCGACTGTTCTTGAATCACCATAATAATCGAATCCCCAAACCTCATCAAGCAATTGATCTCTGGTATACACACGGTTTGGATTGCTTGCTAAATGATAAATAAGCTCCAATTCCTTAGGTGGAGTATCTATTGGCACATCTTTAACTATTAACTCATAATTAGTAAGATTGATTTTAAGCTTATCGAATGATACTTCCTTTATCTTAGCGGTATCATTAGGAGATGTGCGCCTTAAAACGGCTTTTACCCTTGCAACAACCTCTTTTGTATCAAAGGGCTTTGAAACATAGTCATCTGCACCAAGCTCAAGACCCAAAACCTTATCAAATGTTTCGCTTTTGGCTGTAAGCATAATAATCGGCACAGATGAAGTTTTTCTAATTTCTCTGCAAACCTGCCAACCGTCTATTTCAGGAAGCATTATATCTAATAAAATTAAATCTGGCTTATAGCTCTTTTCCAATTCAATAGCTGATTTCCCATCGTTTGCTTCAAAAGTCAGAAATCCATCCTTTTGTAGATATAAGCGTAACAACTCACAAATATTAGTATCATCATCTACTATCAATATTTTTTTATCATCCATAATTTTTCATCCTTTCCAGATGCATAGGGCGATGTAATTTGAATTTATCACCCTATGTTTATGTTATTATTTTACATTATAATTTAGTAAATTATATTAATAGAATATGAATATTTAAACAGCAGTAGGAAAATTTTTCCGACTGCTGTTCATTTCTAGTTTAAATAATCAATTAACTCATCTAAACCTTCACCGGTTTTGGAACTGATTTTAAATATCTGTGTACATCCGGCATTTTCCAACCAATTACATGCCATATCTACCCGAGCACCACTGCAATCTATTTGGGTTATAATACCGATAACAGGTCTGTTTGCCATAGCAACAACACCGGGTGGAAAAAGAGTGAAGGGCTCACAAGCATTTTGAACAAGGCCAATAACATCTGCCTCATACGAATAAACAGCCAAAGCTCCGCCGAACATTTTGGTTTCAGCATATTCACCCGGAGTGTCAATAAAACCCTCTGTTCTTTTAATATATTGAGTCTTATCATATGATAAGTCTTCACCATTTAATGCTTGGCTTAAGGTAGTTTTACCGCTTCCGCTTCTGCCAACTAAAATTATCTTTTTCATTAAGTTTTAGTTACAGGGCACACGGCAAAGCCTAGTTTGTTTTGAACATAATCTGCTATGTCGGCAAAGGCAGACTCAACCTGAGAAACAGTACCGGTTATAATAAGTGTACCACTAAAACGATCTACAAAGCCCAACTCTGCTCCTGAGGATTTCATAGCAATATCTGCGGTGATAATCGCGGTTTCAGCCGGGCTAACGGTTAAAATACCAATAGCAGAGCCAGTGTAATCAACACGTGGGTCTAAACCTAATTTTTGATACAACAATTTATCGGGATTGGCAATAATGTGTGCTAATGTTATTTGCCTACCCGGTACTATTTCTTGAATTATTCGCATCTTGTCGTGTATTGACATATTTTTATCCATACTATCACCACATATAATTATATATTATATATTTTATATTGTCAATAAAATTATAAGCACGACAGTAAAACTCACTGCCGTGCTGAAAAAATTTAATTTGCGGTTAATGACTTAAACTTTTGGTATGCCTCTTCCCAAAGCTCTGCTTCTTCGGGCTCATAACGCTCAACAGGGAAAGAGTTAACAACAATCTGCCTTGCTTCCCATCTGTCTTTAGCTTCGCCTAAAGCCAATAATTGGGCAATCATATTACCAATTGCTGTTGCTTCTACAGGACCTGCAATAACGGGCTTATGTAGAGCATTAGCGGTGTATTGCATTAACTGTTTATCTTTTGTACCGCCACCAACTATGCGAAGATAATTAAGATCATAGCCTATAACCTTTTCACAGTCTTCCATTGCCTGTCTGTATTTCAACGCCAAGCTTTCAAGAGCACATCGCAGGAATTCGCCACGTGTTTCAGGCGGTGTCTGACCTGTTTCTATGCAATAATCTGTGATTTTTTTTGTCATATTACCGGGAGTCATAAATCTATCGTCGTCGGGGTCGATAATAGCTTTAAGAGGTGTAGCGGCATTAACTTCAGCATCAAGTGTTTTGTAATCAGTTTTGCCAAGCTTCTTTTCAAATTCACGCTTAATTTCGGTATAAATCCAAAGTCCGATAATATTTTTAAGGAAACGTACGGTATTGTTATATCCGCCTTCGTTAGAATACTGTGCATCGAAAGCTTCAGAACTTGTAATCGGTTCTTCAAGCTCAACACCTAACAGCGACCATGTTCCACAAGAGAGCCAAGCACATTTCTCGCCTTTTTCCATAGGAACTGCCAATACCGCGCTGCCTGTGTCGTGACCACACACAGAGATGCATTTTGCCTTAACACCTGTTTCATCACTGATTTCAGGTAATACGTCTCCGAGAACTCTGCCGCTTGGTGTTATTTTTTGAAGAATATTTGTGGGGATACCTAATTTTTCAATTATTTCATAATCCCAATCTTTAGTTTTTAAATTATACATTTGTGATGTAGATGCAATCGAAAATTCAGTAGACTTGATTCCTGTGAGCAAGAAATTAAGATAATCAGGCAAGAAAAGCATTGTTTCCGCATTTTCAAAAAGCCTTGGAAATTTTTCCTTAATTGTTGCTAATTGGAAAAGTGTATTGAATTTAATAAACTGAATACCTGTGCGACTATAAAGCTCGTCGGCCGAAATTTTTTCGAATGTCTTTTCGATGGCGCCATCTGTCATAGTATCACGATAATGGAAAGGATTGTTAACGAGCATATCGTTCTTATCAAGAAGTGCAAAATCCACACCCCATGTATCAATACCAATAGAATCTACCTCTGTAATACCATCGCGAGAAATATTGATAAGCCCCTGTTTAAGCTCGTGAAACAGCCTTAAAATATCCCAATATAGATGACCATTAACCATTACAGGCTGATTATCAAAACGGTGATATTCTTCGATAGTAAGTTTTTTACCATCAAATTTGCCTAAAATAGCACGACCACTTGTTGCGCCATAGTCAAAGGTTATTAGCTTACGTTCACTCATAAAAAATCAACTCCAATTTACTTGTTTTTATATATAATTTTTTCTTTAACTGAAATACTTTTATAGCCAAGTTCATAAGCTACATAACAAATAATTATTTTATACAATATAGGTATTAGCATTATAAGCATACCCACCCATGATAAATCAATTGCTGTGTTACCTAAAACAGCTGTTAAACCATAAGTGCCATGTTCATTATAAACAAAAGCGTTGAGCAATGGTAAAAACGAAGAATTAACAAGGCCAAAAAGCGGCATTGCAAAAGCAATGTTAACACCAAGCTTCGCAATAAGTATTATACAATATGCTAATATAGATACAACGCTTGAATATATTCCTAATTTTATTCCTTCAAATTTATCTCTCCGCGCGTGTCCAAATGCCACCTCATTACGTCTATGGTCACCATAACCCCAAGCAACTGTATAAATCATCAATGCAAAAACAGTTGCAGTAAGAATTTGTGATAAAATCTCAGGGAACGCATCATTTGTATAAATTTTATTATAGTAATGCGTTTCGTCAGACTCAGGGATTACAGCTTCCTCCCCCTCTTGGAAATAAAAAGTTTCACCTTTTTCTTCTGTTGCATTACCGTTATCATCAACTATAATTTCAAAAGCTGTGTAGCCTATAATCTTGGGATTTCCAATACTTCGAAAAACGAAGAGGACCGACATATAGATTATAAGACTCAAGATGCAGGCCATAAACGCATTCAGAGCAATCTTCTTTGAAGCATCAGTAAAATTTTTTGGCGCTTGTGCGTCATTATAATTTTTTGCCATATTATTCACCTATTCGCTATAAAAAGCGCCTTCTACTGCAGCGCATATGTAATGATACACGGGCAAATGCAGTTCTTGAATTTTATAAGTTTTATTTTTTGGGGTCAAAAATTCACCATCTAGTTCAGAATAATATTTCTAATATTAGCAACATCAACAATTGTTACAGTATTACTGGAATCAATATCGGCTGCTTTGAAGTTAATAGTATTTTCTTTAATTTTAGATGTACCAATAATATGACTTGTTAAATTCAAAATATCTGTGGAATTAACTAATCCGTTGCCGTCGACATCACCGCTGACTATAACAGCACATTCTTCAAGAGAAACAATGTGTTTTACAATCATACCAGTTTGCAGCACAGTATCTGCATCAACTAATGCGGAGCTAGTAGAATCATAAAGACGTACATTTTCACCGCTATTATAGAAATTAGATAAAAATTCAGAAGTAGTTATACCGTTTTTCACACCAAGAACATATCCGTTGTCAATTGTATATTCATTCGATGCAAGCCAATTTATAGTGTCGGTTATTGTATTATCCGCATCTGTGTTAGTATCACCATTGCCCGATTCAGCAAAAACGAAGGTGCTAGTTGCTAAAATAATAAGAGTTATGATAAGAGTCAAAAATTTCTTTAACATCACAATGCCTCCACAAACAATTAGTTAATTATATAGTAACAAAAAAACAAAATTTAGTCAATGCTTTTATATTAAAATAATATAATTTCACATAAAAAGCGGCAACCGAACAATAGTTGCCGCTTTTTTCTATAATTTTATGCTTATTTAGTACCGCTTTCCTCGTTTTTGGTAACATCTTGGGATACATCTAACTCATTAACTTCCATAACAGCAATGAATTCCTCGCCATCGATTTTTTCATTCATAAAGAGCTCTTTAGCAACCAAGTGAAGCTTATCCATATGGTTGTTCAAAATTTCTTTAGCGCGATTATATTGAGTGGTAATAATAGATTCAACCTCTTCGTCAATAAGTGCGGCAATCTTGTCGGAATAATTAGGAGTTGCAGAAAAATCTCTACCCAAGAACACCTCGTCATTACCTGTGCCGTAGTTTACAAGACCAAGTTTTTCGCTCATACCAAACTTGGTTACCATTTTTCTGGAAAGTTCGGTAGCGCGTTCAATATCGTTAGAAGCACCTGTACAAATGTCATCCTGAGTTAGTTCTTCTGCAGCTCTACCGCCCAAGAGTGAACATATATCTTCCAACATACGTTTTTTAGATAGGTGTGTTTTATCCTCAGTGGGAACATACATTGTGTATCCAGCAGCCATACCTCTGGGAATAATAGAAATTTGATGCACTGGGTCTTGAGTAGGCAAAAAGTAAGAAACGATAGCATGGCCTGCTTCGTGATATGATGTGATTTTCTTATCTTTATCATTGATAACATGTGAACGTTTCTCGGTGCCCATAACAACCTTTATCGTTGCTTCATCAACATTAGCCTGTGTAATTGCTTTTTTACCCTCGCGTGCAGCTAAAAGTGCCGCCTCATTAAGGAGGTTTTCAAGGTCAGCTCCTGTAAATCCTGAGGTGGATTGAGCAATTGTTTTAAGGCTTACGTCGGGTCCTAAGGGCTTTCCACGTGCATGCACCTTCAATATCTCTTCCCTGCCCTTAACATCAGGATAATTTACGGTAACCCGTCTATCAAAACGGCCGGGACGCAGCAATGCTTTATCCAAAATATCGGGTCGGTTGGTGGCAGCAATAACAATAACTCCTTGATTTGCGCCAAAGCCATCCATCTCAACTAAAAGTTGGTTAAGAGTTTGCTCTCGTTCATCATGACCACCTCCGAGACCTGCGCCACGCTGACGGCCAACCGCATCAATTTCATCAATAAAAATAATGGCAGGAGAATTTTTCTTTGCTTGCTCAAACAAATCACGAACACGCGAAGCTCCAACACCCACATACATTTCAACAAAATCGGAGCCCGAAATTGAGAAGAAAGGTACGCCCGCTTCGCCTGCCACTGCCCTTGCGAGTAGTGTCTTGCCTGTACCGGGAGGGCCCACCAGCAATACACCTTTAGGAATGCGTGCGCCTAATTCATTGAATTTTTGTGGATTTTTTAAGAACTCAACAATTTCAGAAAGCTCTTCCTTTTCTTCGTCGGCACCAGCTACATCGGCAAAGGTGGTTTTTCTGCCATCGTCTGACGGCCTCTTGATTTTTGCCTTACCAAAGCCCATTATTTTATCGCCGCCGCCCATGGTACTCATACGCTTCATAAAGAAAAAGGTTAAAAATACCAAGACTGCTATCATAAGGAAGCTAGGCGCTTGGCTTATCAGCCACGAAGCCTGACTTCCGCTTGCATAGTCGTATTTAATAAGAGCATCTTCATTACCCTTATTTTCAATATTGTTTTCAACTACACTTTCGTGTATGTCATTAACAAAAATGCTGACATCGGGAACTTCGTAAATATAGGTTTTTTCAGTCTCACCTCTTAATTTATATTTGAGACTGCCACTGTATAAATTAAGCGAATACTCCGAAATTTCGTTGTTTTGGAACATTTCAACTACTTGATAGTATTGCTTTTTTGCAGTGTTTTGATTGCTGAATTTAACGGCTACAACAGCAATTATAAGCACAATCGGTATTGTGATTGTAAGCAATATTTTTTTAATATTATCTTTCAAAAAATTACAACTCCTTAAGGTTATATTTTAATTCAGAAATACCCCTAATGACTTTGAAATACTAAAATATTTTTTGAGTCATTAGTTACCTTAACTCTTTCGTCGATGCCGAATAAATTTGTAAAAATAATACCTGCATCATCTTCAATAACAAATAATGATTCTTTCATTGCGAAGGTTGGTTTTTTATCTGAAATTAATTTTTTTATAGTTTTAGTAACGTTTCGTGCAACAGGGCGATATTTATCACCGCTTCTTCGATTTCGTACTGTAACATTTCCTATGATTTTATCACAATCAATTGAAAATTTGAATAACAAATTGTAAACATTTTTTAATTTTTCAAACTTTTGAGGAGTTACAGACAAAAATTCACCACAGGGCAAGGTAATATCCGACAATGTGCCGCTTATTGAAAATTCATATGATTTAAAAGCCTTCTCGGCTACAAACCCATCTTTTACTGTATGAAAAAGAAATCCGTTTGGTAATGAGGTTTTTGAAATTGTACCCAATACCACTTTATCCATTTCCTCGATATGATAATAATCAAGTTCAAATCCAAGACCAGAATAATAAATTGAAAGCACTCGCTTTCGTATTGCAGCAGGCTGATTTTTTAAATCATAGGATAGATGGATACCATTTGCAATTCGCTCAAATATTTGTGCAGACGTTTTATCTAAGAAGTCCGAATCCTCATTAGATATGAGAGAAGTTCGACAAAAAGCTGTTAATACAGCAGGATTTATATCCTTTAACAACGGTATAATATTATGTCGTATTTTGTTACGCGTGTAATCATCACTATCGTTAGAGCTATCATTTACATAAGTTTGATTTTTATCTGCAAGATACTGTAAAATATCATCTCTACTACAATAAATCAATGGCCTTATAATATTATCTCTCACGGGAGGTATTCCGCCAAGTCCGCGCGTCCCCGTACCTCTGCACAAATTGAAAATTATTGTTTCTGCGTTGTCATTGGCGTTGTGAGCAGTGGCGATTAAACCCTTTGAATGCTTTTCAAATAGCTCATATCTAATCCTTCTCGCACAAAGCTCTATGCTCTCACCAGATTTGTTAGAAATAGATAAAATATCAACACTTTCAACAATTAGAGGTATATTGTAGGTTTCGCAAAGCTCAACAACGAAATTTTCGTCGCGCTTAGCTTCATCACCACGAAGATTATGATTAACATGCAAAGCACGAATTGTAAAATTATATTCCTTTTTTAGGTCAATTAAAGCCATTAACAGTGCAACCGAATCAGCACCGCCGGAAAGTCCAACCATAATATCGGAATTTTCAAGCGGCATATTATATTTGCCAATGGCTTTTTTTACTTTAATAAGCATTAACGGAACACATCCTGTGAACTAAACCTTGTAAACTGACCATCCCAATGCAAATCAACGGTTGCAGTTTCACCGTGTCTGTTCTTGGCTATAATGCATTGTGCTTTGGTCTGATCTACAGGTTGTCCATCATCATTAGAATAATACGCATCACGGTGTAAAAACATTACAATATCAGCATCCTGCTCAATAGAACCCGACTCTCTTAAATCGGAAAGTGCAGGAATGTGAGAACCGCCCTTACCTTCTGTTCCACGATTAAGCTGTGCACAGCAAATTACCGGAATATTGAGTTCTTTTGCCATAATCTTTAAGTTTCGGGTAATATCAGAAACCTCTTGAACACGGTTCTCTTTACTTTGGGCAGAGCGAAGCAAACCCAAATAGTCTATCATAACAACATCACAAGCGCCATTCATTCTTCGTACCTTTGCTTTAATTTCAGGTACGGTTATACCTGATGTTTCGTCAAAATAAATTGGAGCTTTACTTAGCTGTTCACTGGCAATACCCAAATTTACAAAATCTTCTTGTGAAAGTTCTCCCGTTCTGAGCTTTTCACTTTTTATGCAAGCTTCGTTGGAAAGCAAACGCTGTGCTAGTTGGTCCCTAGTCATCTCTAGTGAAAAGAAGCAAACGGTTTTATTACTTTGTAATGCAACATTTCTTGCAATATTAAGGCAAAATGAAGTTTTACCCATACCGGGACGAGCGCCAATAATGATAAGGTCGGACTTGTTAAGACCAGTAGTATACTTATCTATTGCAGAAATGCCACAAGGAATACCGATATAATCCTTACGGGTTTCTTCGTTACTAAGATTAGTAATGCGCACAAAGGTTTCATTTTCTAAAATATCAGCAATATGCCTTAAACCGCCTACATCCTTATCTTGCCGGATATCAAATATTCTCTTTTCAGCATGATCCAGCAAAAGTCCAGGTTCGGTTTTTCCGTCTTGAGCATCTTCAATAATATCGCGAGAAGCAAGAATTAAGGCTCTTACTGTATATTTTTCCCTAATAATTCCTGCATATGTTGTAATATTTGCTGCCGATGGAACAGTCTGAGCTAATTGTGTTAGATATGCTTTACCGCCCGCGTCATCATAAACTCCATTCTTTTTAAGCCATTCAAGCAAGGTGACAAAATCTATGGTCCTATTAAGTTCAAACATATTTACCAAGGCTTCAAATATTGACTTATGCTGGGGAATATAAAAATGAAAGGGCTTTAATGTATCAGCAATCAACAATATGCTCGACGGTTCAATAAGTATTGCTCCTAAAACCGATTGCTCAGCCTCTAAGGAGAACGGTAGATTTTCGCCCTCAAAATCAATGAATTTTGATTCAGCCATAATTATTCCTCAACTTTTATGTTTAATTTTGCAGAAATTCCGGTATAAAGCTTTACATCAACAGAATATTCACCGTAGGCTTTAATATCCTTCATAACAATTTTTCTTCTGTCAAGCTTTATTGAATGCATATTCTCAATTTCTGCTGCAATTTCTTTTGACGTTATTGCACCAAACAGCTTACCGCTTGCACCAGCCTTTGCGTGGATAACAACTGTAGTTTGATTTAATTTATCAGCAATACTTTGTGCTTCTGCCTTCTCAACTGCAATATGATGTGCCTTAGCTTCTTCTCTGCTTTTTAATTCGCTCATAGCAGAGTTATTTGCTTCAACTGCGAGTTTTTTAGGAAAAAGGAAGTTCCGTGCATATCCATCTGAAACATTTACCAATTCACCTTTTTTTCCATGTCCTTTTACATCTGCTGTTAATACAACCTTCATATTTAACTCTCCTTTTCCAATATGTTGTTACTATAATTATCAATAGCTTTCTTTAACCTTTCTTTTGCTTGTTCAAAATCAGAACAATCTAGTTGACAAGCAGCCATATTACTATGTCCGCCGCCGCCCAAAGCCTCCATAATAAGCTGGACATTCACTTCTCCGTAAGAGCGAGCAGAAATATTTATTCCATCCTTTATTTTACACAAAACAAAAGACGCTTTTACTTTTTCAAGATTAAGCAACTCATCTGCTGCTTGAGAAGTTGCTATGCGAGTATATTCATCGCAGCTCTCATCCATTGAAATAGCACAGTTTCCGTATAATGTTGCGTTAGAAACAATTACGGACTTTCTAGCATATGTTTCAAAATTATCAGAAAACATCCGCTTAACCTTAATAGGATCTGCACCGTATTTTCTTAAATATGCCGCAGCCTCAAAGGTTCTGACACCTGTGTGCAGACACAAATTCTTAGTGTCTAACATAATTCCTGAAAGAAGCGCATCAGCAACAGTTTCATTGGGGTTATATGCATCCATATATTGTATTAGCTCGGTTACCATTTCACAAGCTGATGACGCTGCTGTTTCGTGATAAAAAACAACGGATTTGTCTATAGCATCAACGGCTTTTCTATGATGATCGATAATTATTATATTTTTGCACTGTTTGTATATTTCTTCACTTTCAATAAAACCCTCTCTGTGAGTGTCGAGAATAATTAAAAGGGTTTTGTCGTTGATTATATCGCACAAATCATTGCCATCGGTGAAGATACAATCCTTATCCTCTATAAGAATTCGCTTATAAAGAGCTGCCGCCATAGTTCTCTTTGGATTAAATACGATATATGATTGCTTGCCTAAAAACTTTGCAACGTTGGCCATTGCGTAAGAGGCCCCCAAACAATCCAAATCAGAATATTTGTGACCCATAAGAATAATGTTACTGCTAGCGGTTATCATTTCGAAAATGGCTGATGAAATTACTCTTGCACGAACTGTATTGCGACGTTCAACAGCATTTGAAATACCACCAAAAAATTTATAATCATTACCGTTGGATTTTATTGCAACCTGATCGCCGCCTCGACTCTGAGCCATCTCAAGCCCTTGTCGGCAATGATATTCGCATTGTGCTAAATCTTTACCGCCGCGACCTACACCTATAGAAAGAGTTACACCGCTATTGTTATTGATATTAAGACGCCTTACCGAATCAAGAATTGAAAATTTTCCGTGTATGAGCTTATTAAGTGAACGCTCGTCGGTTAAAACAAAGACATATTTATCGTTGCGGTTAATGCTTATGCAATTTATATCTAACAGCCAATTTTCAATTTCCTTATGGATGGCACTTTTAAATGAAGACTTTTCGCTGTCTCTGGAGTTTCTCATAACTTCACTAAAATTATCAGTTGATATAATCATTACCACAGGTCTTGCCGCAAGATACTCGCGAGCGGCGCGTTTTAAATTGGTGTTCTCTATTAGATAGAACACCTTAAAGTCTGATTGCTCACATTTTATTGTAGTATAATACACGCTGAATTCTTTATCGTTGAACTGTATTTCAGTGGTACCGTTTTCAGCTAATTTTTCTTTATCTACTTGAAAAAATTCATAAAAGTTCTTGCCGTAGCAATCGTTGGCTTTTAAAAATATTTCAAACTTTTTATTGTACCAAATAATTTCATCATTATCCGAAACATATATTACGGGCAAATTAAAGTTTTGCAATGCGGGTGATGCCTGCTCTGTGCTGGCCTCAAGTGCAGTTATCATATTTCTGTATCCCGACTGAATGCTTACAGCACGATAAATAACCAATGCTGCACCGCATAAGGTTATGAGCAGCGAAACAAGCATTAGTTTGAAATTTATGAAAGACACTATAAATGTATTCAACGCTAATAAGAACACAAGTATAACATACGAAAGTAAATAGCTTTGATAAAAACCCTTACCCTGTTTCAAACTGCTCACTCCTTAAAAGTTTTATATTTCCATAATAATTGGTAAAATCATTGGATTGCGTTTTGTTTTTTCATATAGGAATTTCGAAGTATCATCCCGCAAACGAACCTTAATAGAGTTCCAATCGCTGATTCTGCGTTCAAAACACCTTTCTAAAATATCACATGCTACTTCCCGAACCTCGTCAAAAAGCTGCTCAGATTCCCTAACATACACAAATCCGCGAGAAATAACTTCAGGACCTGAAACAACCTCACCGGAAACCGAGTCTATAGTTACAGTAATAACTACAAGTCCATCTTCTGCTAAATGCTTACGGTCACGCAATACCACGCTTCCTACATCGCCAACACCAAGGCCATCTACCAACACACGACCTGCCGTTACTGATTCAACAACCTTCATAGAATTGTTTTTCAGCTCAATCACTTTACCTATATCGGCAATTAAGGTGTTTTCTTTGGGCAATCCCATTTGCACAGCAAGATTAGCATGCTTGAAAAGATGCTTTTGCTCACCGTGTACAGGAATGAAAAATTGGGGTTTAACCACACTTAGCATCAATTTTAGTTCTTCCTGACATGCGTGTCCAGAAACATGAACATCATACATTTTCTCGTAAACTACATTGGCACCAAGCTTTATTAGTTCGTTTATAACCTTTCCAACTAGCTTCTCATTTCCCGGTATAGGGGTTGCAGAGATAATTATCATATCATCAGGAGCTATGCCAATCTGACGGTGGTCGCCATGTGCCATTCTATGAAGTGCTGACATTGGCTCTCCCTGACTTCCGGTGGTGATAATAACAATTTCACCCGGAGTTAATTTTTTAACCATATCAATATCGACCAGCACACCATCGGGAATAGTCAGATAACCAAGTTCACTGGCAATAGTCACAACATTTATCATACTACGACCCGATACGGCAACCTTTCTGCCACAATTTACTGCTTCGTCAATAATCTGTTGCAAGCGGTGAATATTCGAAGAAAAGGTTGCAACGATTATTCTATGACCGTCGGCGATTCTGAATAGGTTAGAAAACGAACTGCCAACCACCCTTTCAGACTGAGTATATCCGGGACGTTCAGCATTGGTTGAATCAGAAAGGAGCGCCAAAACGCCTTCTTTTCCTAACTCAGAAAATCGAGCGATATCAATAATGTTGTCGTCAATAGGTGTTGTATCAATCTTAAAGTCGCCGGTTTGAACAACCGTGCCCGCACCGCATTTTATCGCTAATCCGCAAGCGTCGGGAATTGAATGATTAACATGTATAAATTCAACAGAAAACTCACCTAATTTTACAGTATCACCAGGTTTAACCGATATAAGATTAGCGCTGCCTAAAAGGTTATGTTCTTTAAGCTTGCCTGAAATTAAGCCAATCGTTAACCTTGTGCTATAAATAGGAATATTCAATTCTTTTAAAAGATACGGAATTGCGCCAATATGATCTTCGTGACCGTGAGTTACAACCATTCCCCTAATTTTATCTTTATTATTAAGTATATACGTAAAATCGGGAATAACTATATCTACACCTGGTAAGTCCTCATCAGGAAACAACATTCCACAGTCAACGAGAATTATATCGTTTCCATATTCGTAAAGAGTTATATTCTTACCTATCTCATTTAATCCACCAAGGGGTATAATTCTTAGCGGTAAGGTGTTTTTCATTTTGCTTTGTGTTGCCTTTTTTTGTTTGTTATGTGTATTCTTTTTTGACGAGTTATTTTGACTGCTTGTTTTCTGTTTCCTTACACTGCCACCGAAGCTTGGTGCAGACTTAGTATTTTGATTAGAAGTGTTTCTAGTATTTTGTTTTTTTGCGATTTTTGATTCGCCATTTTTAGTGCTCTTAACAGTTCGTTGAGCCATATTTTACCTCCAATTATAAATATTTATGTAAATATATATGCAAATTCTGAAACTACATAGTTATACAAATATAATTGTACATATTTATCGTCGTATTGTCAAGCAAAATGCACTATTTACCCTATAATTATTGACAAAGAACTGCAATTAAAACAAAATGTAACAATAAACATTATGAGTGAGTATGCTGATAATAGTATTATTAGTATAGGGATGAAAAGAATGACATTAGATAAATTAAAGGTGGGTCAATCGGCTGTAGTTAAAAATATAAATCTTCACGGTGCTATAAGACGGCGCTTACAGGATTTAGGATTGATTAGCGGAACAACTATTAGATGCGTAATGAAAAGTCACCATGGTGACCTTATTGCGTTTATGATAAGAGGCGCACTCATTGCTTTAAGAAACGATGATACAAGTCATATCTTAATTTCAGTAAAGGAGTGATATATATGGGTCTTACAGCAAATTCAACAGGAAATAATTTACTAGGTGCTGATATGAAATTCCAGCCTGATGAATATAACATAACATTAGCTTTAGCGGGTAACCCAAATGTGGGAAAAAGCACTTTGTTTAATGAACTCACAGGGTTAAATCAGCACACAGGAAACTGGGCAGGGAAAACTGTTAGTAGTGCCTCAGGTATTTGCAAATACAGAGGAAATAAAATACTAATAGTAGATTTACCAGGTACATATTCTCTAAAATCCAATAGTGTCGAAGAGGAAATTGCGGAGAATTTTATCTGTTTCGGGAATGCCGATTGCGTCGCTGTGGTTTGTGACGCTACATGCTTAGAACGGAATCTTAACCTAGTAATCCAAACTCACGAAATGTTTAAAAATGTTATTGTGTGTGTAAATTTGATTGATGAAGCAAAACGCAAAAAAATAAACATAGATTACAATAAACTTTCGGTGCTTTTAGATATGCCGATAATACCTATGTCTGCACGTAGCAAAAACGGGATAAATAATTTTTTAAACGCTGTGATTTCAGTAAATAATACTGATTACTATAAAATCAAATATCCTAAAAACATAGAATCAGCTTTAGAAAAATTGAGTCCGCTTATTGAAAAATACATATCTTTAAAAAACATTAGCCCTAGATGGTTATCACTGAAGCTTATAGAAAACGATACTAAATGTATAAAGAAAATATGCGAATATTTAGATTGCGAAGTAATGAACATAAATGAAATACAAGAAACCGTTAAAACATTACAAGATGAAATTCCACCTCAAGAAATCAGTGACGCTTCTGCTTGCTGTGCAATATTAACAGCAGAATATATATGCGGTGAGGTAATAACATCGAATGAAACCAAAAAAAGCTTGCGTGAAGAAAAAATAGATAAAATATTAACAGGCAAAAAAACAGGTATCCCCATTATGCTCGCATTGTTGTTTCTGATATTCTGGCTTACAATCAGCGGCTCAAATTATCCGTCACTACTGCTTAGTTTTTTGCTGTTTAATGTGGAAGATTGGCTTCATTCTGCTTTTAATTTTCTCGGTGCACCCGATTGGTTAACGGGTGTTGCAGTGCACGGAGCATACAGAGTACTGGCATGGGTAGTTTCGGTTATGCTACCGCCCATGGCAATATTTTTTCCGCTTTTTACTATTTTAGAAGATTTGGGGTATCTTCCAAGAGTTGCGTTTAACCTTGACCATTATTTCAAAAAAGCCAACACCTGTGGCAAACAAGCATTGACTATTTGTATGGGGTTCGGTTGTAATGCCGCAGGTGTTGTTGGATGCAGAATTATAGACTCACCTCGCGAAAGACTAATCGCGGTGCTTACTAATAATTTTGTACCCTGCAACGGCAGATATCCTACCCTGATTGCAATAATAAGTATGTTTTTTATTGGCGGAATGGGTGGACTATTAGGAACTGTAACCTCTACCTTACTCTTATTATTTCTTATAGTTTTAGGAATATTGATTACATTTTTTATGTCAAAATTCTTATCTAAAACCTTATTAAAAGGAGTCCCCTCTTCATTTGCTTTGGAACTACCACCATACAGACGACCGCAGATAGGAAAAATAATAATACATTCTATTATAGACAGAACTCTTTTCGTTTTGGGGCGCGCTGTAGTAGCTTCGATACCCGCTGGTATTATCATATGGTTAATGGCAAACCTCACTCTTAATGGGGCAACATTACTCGCTATATGTTCTGATTTTTTGGACCCCGCCGCAAAATTATTTGGATTAGATGGTGTTATTCTTCTAGCCTTTATACTTGGTTTTCCTGCAAATGAAATTGTTATACCAATAATCATTATGGCATATATGAGCACGGGCACATTGATAGATTACGGCTCACTAAATGAATTAAAACTTTTGCTTGTCAATAACGGTTGGACTGCTGTTACCGCCATTTCAATGATGCTGTTTTGTTTATTTCACTGGCCCTGTGCTACAACATGTATGACAATAAAAAAAGAAACCGGAAGCTTCAAATGGACCATATTATCATTCATATTGCCAACTTTTGTGGGGTTAATTATGTGCTTTATATTTAATTGTTTAATAAAATTACTTGGAATAATGTAGGCTTGTAATATTTTTTCGTCAACCTTCATATCATTGAACAAACAGAATTGAGCACAGGAGGTTGGCTCTTATGACAAATACCAGTATATATAAAGACATTGCAAACAGAACCGACGGCGACATATATATAGGCGTTGTCGGTCCTGTTCGTTCAGGAAAATCTACTTTTATAAAACGGTTTATGGAATCATTAGTTTTGCCGAATATTGAAAGTGATTATGAACGCACCCGCGCAAATGATGAACTACCGCAATCGGCTTCCGGAAGAACTATAATGACCACAGAGCCTAAATTTATACCTGAAAACGGCGTTGATGTTAATCTTGACGAAGCCGTTGGATTTAAAGTGCGTATGATCGACTGCGTTGGATATATTGTTCCCAGCTCTATAGGTTACATAGAAAATGAACAGCCACGAATGGTTATGACTCCTTGGTATGATGAGCCTGTTCCGTTTAATATGGCTGCAGAGCTAGGCACACAAAAGGTAATTAACGAGCACTCTACCGTCGGCTTACTTGTGACTACCGACGGAAGCATAAGTGATATTCCACGTGAGGAATATGAAGAAGCTGAAGAAAGGGTCGTTAATGAGCTTAAGGCAATAGATAAGCCATTTGTGATGCTTCTGAACTGTGTTAATCCAAATTCAGAAGAAGCAATGTTGCTTGCTAAAAAGCTTACTGATAAATACCAAATTCCCGTTATCCCTATCAACTGCATTGACTTATCAGAAAATGAAATTAAAAAAATTCTTGCAGAAGTTTTATACGAATTCCCAATTAAAGAAATTGCAATTCAAACACCTTCCTGGGTGTCGTACTTAAATCCTGACCACTGGTTAAAAAGCGCTCTTTGCGATGCAATATTAAATTCATGTAAAAAGATTACAAGAATCAGAGAAATTAACGGTTTACTCAATGAAATTTGCGATTGTGAATATGTGGAGAATTCCGAAATTGGTAATATTGACCTTGGCAACGGATGTGCGATTGTTAATGTAATGCTGCAAAATTCACTTTTTTATAAGATTATAACCGAAACAAGTGGGCTTGATATAAATAATGATGAGGAATTGATAAACAGCATTACGGAGCTTGCCGAAATCAAGAAACAGTACGACAGATTCCGTGAAGCTATAAACCAAGTTGACGCCACCGGTTATGGAATTGTTATGCCTACAATTGACGAGCTCACCCTACAAGAGCCAGAGATTATGAAGCAAGGAAGCCGCTACGGTGTACGGCTTAAAGCTAGTGCACCATCAATTCATTTAATGAAAGCAGATATAACTACCGAGGTTAATCCAATTGTTGGCTCTGAAAAGCAATCAGAGGATTTAGTAATGAGTCTGTTAAAGGATTTTGAAGAAGATCCAATTAAAATTTGGGATTCAAATATATTTGGAAAATCTTTAAATGAACTCGTAAATGAAGGACTTCATACAAAGCTTGCACGTATGCCATCGGATGCTAGAGTTCGCCTACAGGAAACCTTAGAACGTGTAATTAACGAA
>JAZNRT010000050.1:0-57724 GCA_045590875.1 Acutalibacteraceae bacterium | reverse complement strand
GATATGAAGCATATCCCAGGTGTAGATATGTCTTCGGGCTCACTTGGTCAAGGTATCTCCACCGCTTGCGGTATGGCACTTTCTGCAAAGCATTTTGGCGATGCATATAGGGTGTATACAATAGTAGGTGATGGCGAAGCTGAAGAGGGACAGGTTTGGGAGGCAGCAATGTTTGCTGCCGCAAAAAAGCTCGATAACCTTGTTTGCTTTATTGATTACAACGGCCTTCAGATAGACGGCAGTGTGGAAGAGGTTAATAACCCCGCACCCTTCGAGGAAAAATTTCAAGCCTTCGGTTGGAATGTGATTACCATAAACGGCCACGATTTTGATGAAATTGAGTCGGCTCTTGCTAAAGCAAAGAGCACCAAGGGCAAGCCTACTGCAATTATTGCTAATACCGTTAAGGGCAAAGGTGTTTCTTATATGGAAAATAAGGTTAACTGGCACGGCGCCGCTCCAAATGCTGAAGAGGCAGAGCAGGCTATGGCAGAGCTTAACGCACAGCTTACCGAATTGGAGGGTAAATAAATGGCAGATGTAATTAAAATAGCAACCCGTGACGCCTACGGCAAAGCATTGGTAGAAGCGGGTAGGCTTAGAGATGATTTTATAGTTTTAGATGCAGACCTTGCCGCCGCCACCAAAACAGGTATCTTCAAAAAAGAATTTCCCGAAAGGTTTTACGATTGCGGTATTGCTGAGGGAAATATGATCAGCATTGCCGCAGGTGTTGCCGCAACGGGCAAAAGAGTTTTCGCAAGCACCTTTGCGATGTTTGCCGCAGGCCGTGCTTTTGAGCAGGTTCGCAATTCCATTGGTTATCCGCATTTGAATGTAATTATCGGTGCTACCCACGCGGGCATTTCGGTTGGCGAAGATGGTGCAACCCACCAGTGCAACGAGGATATCGCCTTAATGCGCACAATTCCGGGTATGACGGTTATCAACCCCGCAGATGCAACCGAAGCCAGAGCCGCTGTTTTGTCGGCACTGGAATTAGATGGTCCCGTCTACATACGCTTTGGTAGATTGGCAGTGCCTGTAATTTTCGATGAAGATTACGATTTCCAAATAGGCAAGGGCGTAGAACTAAAACAGGGAAAGGATGTAACAATAGTTGCAACAGGCCTTATGGTTAATGAGGCGGTGCTGGCATATGATATGCTGAAAAGTGAGGGCATAGATGCCAGAATTATCAATATCCACACCATCAAGCCTCTCGACGAGGAGATTATCATAAAAGCCGCCAAGGAAACAGGTGCAATAGTTACAGCTGAGGAGCATTCGGTAATCGGCGGACTTGGTTCTGCAGTTTGCGATGTTACAGCAGAAAAATGTCCTGTTCCGGTAGTTAAGGTTGGTGTTAAGGATACCTTCGGTAAGTCGGGTCCTGCAAACGAGTTGTTAGATTTGTTCGGTCTTCGTGCAAAGGATATCGTGGCTGCCGCAAAAGAAGCCATAGCAAAGAAATAATATTATAATAAAAAACAAAAAAGGGGTTCCAGTAGGGAGACACTTCGTAAAGAAGTGTCTCGCTACTTTCTTTTTATATAAAAATTGATACTTTCTATTTGAAAGTGTCATAGTGGGTTACATACTTTTAAAATACCCATCTCAAAAATAAGACCAATAAGTGATATTGTGAGACAGGTCTCACAGTGATATTTTGCCTAACGGCAAAGTGATATTATATTCGCCATAAAAACTGTCCGAAGGACAATATCACGATGCGTAGCATCATATAACTGCTTTAGCAATATAACTCGCCTTTGGCGAATATAACTGAGGCACCTTCCTTACGGAGGGTGCCTCTAGGAAACCCTTTTTCTTATATATAGATTATCTGTTTAATATTAAATCCGCCACCTCTTGTGGAGAGCTCGCTATGTAGTCTGCACCTGCTTTTTGCAGCTCGTCATTTTCGGCAAAGCCGTATAGAACACCTACGCTTTGGAGCCCGCAGATTTTTGCACCTTCAATATCGTGGCGCCTGTCGCCAATCATTATGGCAGAACCTGTATCCTTTATTTTTGCCAATTTCAAAACCTCAGCAATTATATCTTTTTTGTAGTTAAGGGAGCCGTCAAATTCGGCACCTACAATAAGGCTGAAATATTTCGAAAGCCCAAAATGTTTGAGGATTATTGTAGCAAAAGGTTTTGGCTTTGCGGTTGCAAGGATAATTATTTTGCCGTTTTCCATAAGGTCCCGTAGCATTTTTTCAATATTCTCGTAAAGGCTGCATTCAAAAATACCTATATCACGATATCTTTCCCGATATTTTTCAACCGCTTGTTCGGCAAGCTCTTGAGATAGCCCTGCATATTCCTGGAAGGCATCTTTAAGGGGCGGACCTATAAATTTGCGAAGGATTTCATAGGGTAATTCTATTTTGTGGGGAGTGAGGGCATATTTTACACAATTTATTATACCCTCTGCCGAGTCTGTAAGAGTTCCGTCTAAATCGAAAAGAATATATTTTTTATCCATCACTGTCATCCGTTTCTTTTCTCATAATTTCTTTTCTTTTTTTGAAACACCAGCCTGCATCCATAGCCATTTGGTTAATTTCAGCACCAAGAAAGAAAATATACATACTGAAATATAGCCAAAGCAGTAAAAATACCGCCGCCGCAAGGCTACCATAAATATAGGAAATGTTGGAAAAATAGTTTATATATAGAGAGTATGCAAAGGAAAACACATACCAACAAATCGCCGTAACAACTGCACCGGGAAATTCAAACATAAGACGGCTTTTGTGGTTTGGAATAAAGGCATAAAAGAGATTTGAAATAAAAAGTATTATTAAAAATGCAATAATTTGTCGTAAAATATTTATTATAGGGGCGAACTGCCGTATAATAGGGAAATAACTTTGCAAAAGGGCTATAATAGCCCTTCCGAATACCATAAGAACAAGCGTAATAAGTAAAAGCAAAATAAACATAAGGGTGTAAACAAGGGAAATTCCCCTTAAAATAAAGTAGTTGCGGGTTTCTTTGTAATTGTATATACGGTTTAGCCCCATAGTAATTGAATATATACAGCTGGAGGCTGACCACAGTAAGGTTATAGCTGTTATAGATAGCGCAAGGTTTGAAAAACGGCTGAAAATATCATTTATACTTTCCTTTATTATAGTATCGAGAGGCGGAGGCGCTAATTCGCTGAAGGTTTTTAAAAGGTCGTCTTGGGTTATTGGTGTGTATTTTACAGCTGAAAGCAGAAGCATTATAAGCGGAAACAGAGAAATTACCAAAAAAAGTGCCGAGTGCCCTGAATATGCCGCAACAGAGTCGGTACGCGCTCTTTTAAACAATCTTAGAATAAATTGGTAAAGTGCCTTAATGTAATTCATAATAACATCTGCCTTTCCTATATATTATTATACACTTAAAAGTTAAATTTTCAATCAGTTATCACAAAACTAACCACAACTATAATCTAAAGAAAATGATAAAGCTATGTATTGCGCTTATAAAAAATGTATAGTATAATAATTACATACTTAATATATGGAGGAGATATTTTATGTTACTGGCAATTTTAGGATTAGTTATCATAATTCTTATATATAATGTAAGAATTGTACCGCAGGCAACAGAATATGTTATAGAACGACTTGGAAAATATCAGCACACATGGGGTGCGGGAATTCATATTAAAATTCCTTTAATAGATAGAATTTCTAAAAAAATCACCTTAAAGGAGCAGGTGCTAGATTCACCACCACAGCCTGTTATTACTAAGGATAATGTTACTATGCAAATAGACACCGTTGTTTACTATCGCATATTCGATGCAAAAATGTATACCTACGGTGTAATTAATCCTGTTAATGCTCTTGCCAATCTTACAGCAACCACTCTTAGAAATATTGTGGGCGAGTTAGAATTAGACGGAACACTTACCTCTCGCGACACCATCAACAGTCGTATGACCGCTATTTTGGACGAAGCTACCGATCAATGGGGCATAAAGGTGTCTAGAGTAGAGCTGAAAAACATCATTCCGCCGGCCGAGATCCAGAATGCTATGGAAAAACAAATGAAGGCAGAACGTGACCGTAGGCAAACAATACTGGAAGCAGAGGGACATAAGGCTGCAGCCATTACCCGTGCCGAAGGTGATAAGCAGGCAATGATTTTAGCCGCTGAGGGTGAAAGAGACGCAAGAATTGCTCGTGCTGAGGGTGAGGCAAAGGCTATTTTCTTAAGTAAGCAGGCAGAAGCCGACGGTTTAAAGCTTTTAAAAGATGTGGGCGTAGACCTTTCTGTGTTGGAGCTTAAAAAATATGAGGCATTGGTTAACCTTTCAAACGGTACCGCGTCAAAGATTATCATTCCAACAGATGCTGTTAATGCTGTAACAAACAATGTGCTGTTCAGCGAATCAACAGGAATTGGTGATACCACAAAACCTGCGCTAAAGAAAAAGACTCAAAAAAATGAGGACCCATGCTGTGAATAAAATAACATTGCCCCACCGATTCTTGCGTTCGGGACGGCTTCCCTTTTTCGAAATAACAGAGGGCTCAATGCTCTGAAGCAGATTACAGCTAATATGTTTAAAAGCGTCTCTTTCTTGACAATCTGTGATTTTCATTACTTTTCTCATTTCAATGCCCCTTTTTGCATTTTTTAGTCACTTTTAATATAACTCATCAAAAAGAAAAATCAAGGTTTTTAAAAAAACCTTGATTTTTTCATAATAAATTTATTTTTTTATTCTATCACAATCAGAGATACAGCATAGGTTTCGGGATGGCCTTTAAGGGTAGCTTTTATGCAGTGTTTATCGTTTGGACGGGAAACGGGATGTGTGGTAACTAAACCGTTTTGGTCAACCGTACAGGGTGCGCCCTGACTGTGTTCAACAGTCCATTCGATTTCTCCCTCGCAGTCAAGAAGTCTGGATTCTAACTGATAGCTTTCACCAATGCCTACCTTCACACGGGTCTCGGTGATTTCCACCTGACGATAGGCAGGGATTGTGGTGTAGCAAACTAATTGATAATCTGAATCAATTGTGTCGGTAAGGGTAGAATCCACTTCAATCTCGGCACACACAGGAGGTATGCGAAGATTACCATCAAGCGTAACATCCTTTTCTTTGTACACGTGCTTTGTAAAGGTTTTGCCAATAGCTTTTGAGAAATTGACATTTATAGTCTTGTCGAATTTAGACTCATTACTCTCAACAAAAACTGAGTAGTTGCCATCGGGAGTTTCTATAACTTCAATTCTTGTATCCTCGTCATAAACAGCGGTTTCAATAACCTTTGAATGACAGGGGAGATAGTGAGAGAAAAGGGTGAACTCGTGGTATGGATAATGCTCTACAAAGAAACTGTTGTAGGGTTTTCCCCACCAACCGCAGCGAGGATCATCATAGTCGCCAAAGCCCATAAAGTTGGGGTCGGCAATAACAGAGCCTTGATATGTCCAATAATTTCCGCCGCGCATACCGCCGTGAATTATAGACATAAAGTACTCGATATTACTACGATACCACACAGGGTCAGAATAAACCGCGAACTCTCCTAACAGCGCTCCTACGTCGCCGGAATGCTCCTTGATTTTCTTAAATAATTCAAGGCGGGAGTTATAGGTCATTTTGTAGCGGTGGAAGGTGTTAACTGCGTTGAATTCACGGCAGTTTTCCATCATATAGTCAATCCACTCGCAAACTGTATCGTCGGATCCGGATTGTTCAGCCAACCAATAGTCAACATATTTATCGGCGCCTATAGCCTTTAGTTCTTTATCTACAAGCCTCAGCATCTTTTCCCACATCTGTTTGGATTCGCCATAGTATCCGCCGAAGTCACTTGCATTGTACTCGGCTTCGTCACCGTAGTTTGATTCATTAAAGAAGGTGAGGTGCTTGATACAGGTGTAGCCTAAGGTTTCACAAAAATGCTTTACTGTGGCAGCGCAGCATTTTGCAAATCCTTCAAAGTTTCTAGGTGCAGAAGAAGCTTGACCGATATAACTTCTTTCTGAAGAACCGGCGGTGGGAATAGAGAACCAATCCTGAATTTCGGTGGAAGCCTTCCAACCGAAATTAAGCTCAATTTCAATTCCTGCTTTTTCATAGGCGTCAAGATATTTTATGAAGGCGCGCACTCTATCGCTCATAAAGTTGCATTTGCCTTGCAAGTAATTTTCTTCTTCGGTAACAACCCAGTCAACCTGGAACCAAACACGAAGCACAGCAGGCTGAGATTTAACCATTCTGTGCACATATATAGGCCAGTAAACATTTCTGAAACCGTCCATACGGGATTCGTGCATCCAGGCGGTGGGGATATCGTTTCCGCCAATACCAAGGAAGTCGTGAGTTTTTATATTATCAAGGTCGGCATCAGCAACACGGCTATAGGTGTAAAGACCTAATTGCTCTACCACTGCACCGTCGTTCATTTTTATGCCTATGTATTTCTTTGAGGTCTGGAATTTATAAAGGAAACAGCTTTCAGGGTTGGAGTTTGTGTCGCAAAGGGTGATTTCACCGCTTGCGGGATTTTGCCAAAGGGTATCCTTTGAATCGGCGGTGTAAACTGTGATGCCCTCTACCATACCTGTAACGGTCAGGTATTCGGCGGGCTTTGTGGCTGTAAGGATGACCTCGCCCTTGCTAAGAACAACTGCATCCTCAACATCGAACACCGAATTGTTTACAAGAGAACAGGCACAACCCTTAGCACCTTCGGGAAGCTCAATATCTTCCTTTGTAAGATAGTTATTTTCAATAATACTATCTAAAAAGAAATGTTGCTCGGTGATTCTATCGTTATATACACCTAAATGTGAAAGTCTTGTAATTTGGTCCGTAACACAGGCTTTAAGCATTTTAAAACCATAATAACGACCCTTAACACCCTCACATTTAAAGAAGACTTCAGACTGTCTTGGAGTGCCAGGCAAAGAGATGGCCTTGTTATCTACCTTTGCAATAAGATTCTTTTTGGTATAAAGGTCCTCTTCGTTTTCAGAAACATAAAGCTCATACTCGGCAAGCATATAAACGCCTGTTGCGCCGTCTAGCCAAAGACCCGAAGTAAAAAGCCCATCGATATCAAGAACCTTGCCTAAATCGTAGGTCATAGTAAAATCTTCGGAGAAAATATCAATATGCTCTTCGTTGTCACCGGTATAAGGTACGGTAATAAGTTTGTAGGCGGTAGAATCGTACTTCCCACCCCAGTTTTTGTATTCAGGATGGCCGCCGGTTTCCTTACAAACCACCTTTGGTTCAACATTCTCAAGAAGATTGTAACCAATGTACTTCATAGCATCCTGATACTGACAATCGGTAATTTTTGTTATTTTTTTCATTTTAGGCACCTCTCAAAGGCTTTTTTTTAATTTTAACATCCACACATAAAAAGTCAATATACAATATCAATATATAGTTGCACTATTCAATCATTTACAGTGCAAATTTGCAACATAAAATAAATTGACTATTGTAGTTTTTAGGTGTATAATACTTTGGAATGTAATAAAAAATCGGGAGAGTAAAAAATGCAACAAAAAGAAAACAAAATGGGTGTTATGCCCGTAAACCGCTTATTGCTTAATATGTCACTGCCAATAATGCTGTCGATGCTGGTTATGGCGCTTTACAATGTTGTGGATAGCATATTTGTAGCCAGAATAAGTGAACAGGCGCTAACCGCTGTATCTACCGCCTTTCCTATTCAGAATCTTATGATAGCCGTTGCAACCGGTACAGGTGTAGGCCTTAATGCCCTTATTTCCAAAAGTCTTGGCGAGAAGAACGATGAGTTTGTATCGGGTTACGCAAGGAACGGTCTGTTTCTTGCAGTTTGCAGCTATATAGTTTTTTTAATAGGCGGTATTTTTCTTGTTCGCCCATTTTTCGAATCTCAAACAACCAATGGTGAAATTATTGAGTACGGTGTTCAGTACGGCACAATAGTAACGGTGTTTTCCTTTGGCGTATTTGGGCAGGTAACCTTTGAAAGATTTATGCAGTCAACAGGCAAAACCATGTTTACAATGATAACCCAGCTGGTAGGCGCTGTGATAAATATTATCTTCGACCCAATATTTATTTTCACCTTAAAACTGGGTGTTGCAGGCGCAGCATATGCCACCGTTTTAGGGCAAATAGTAGCAGTAATTGTAGCGTTTTCCCTGAATCATTATAAAAACCGCGAAATAGTGCTTGATATGCGAGGCTTTCGCCCATCCTTCCGTCTTATAAAAAAGATATATTCCATTGGTATTCCTTCAATAATAATGGCATCAATCGGCTCGATTATGTATTATGGAGTAAATAAAATACTTATGGCAATGCATGAAACTGCAGCGGCTGTTTTTGGTGTTTATTTTAAACTTCAGAGTTTTGTCTTTATGCCGGTGTTCGGTCTTAACAACGGCATTATTCCCATAATAGGTTATAACTATGGAGCAGGCAACAGAAACCGTATTATTAAAACATACCGCTTGGGGATTTTATATGCAGTAATCGTAATGCTTATAGGGTGCCTTGTATTCCAAATATTTACCCCACAATTGCTCCTTATATTCGATGCATCGGATAATATGCTTTCAATAGGCATACCGGCTCTGAGAACTATAAGCTATTGCTTTGTATTTGCGGCAGTGGGAATAGTTACAAGCTCGCTGTTCCAAGCATTTGGCAGGGGAGTTGCATCTATGATAACCTCAATTGCCCGCCAGTTAGTAGTATTGCTACCCGCTGCTTATTTGCTTTCACTTTCGGGAAATGTAAATAATGTATGGTGGGCATTCCCCATAGCAGAGTGCGCATCACTTATTGTAATAATGGTATTCTTCACAAACATTTACAAAAAAACCATTAAAAACATTCCCGACGGAGTGGATTAAATTTAGTAATAAACAATAAAAAACGGGTCCTCATTGGGAGACACTTCGTAAAGAAGTTTCTCCCAATTTTCTTTTTTTTATTAAAATGACACTTTCGGTTTGATAGTGTCATAGTGGGTTACATACTTTGAATTATACCTATCTCAAAAATAAAAAGATTAGTGATATTGTGAGACAGGTCTCACAGTGATATTTTGCCTTGCGGCAAAGTGATATTGAAACTTACTGTTTCAGTGATATTATATTCGCCCTTAAAACTCGCGAAGCGAATATAACTTGGACTTTAGCCCAAATATAACTGCGTAGCAATATAACTCGCCTTTGGCGAATATAACTGAGGCGCACTTCCTTACGAAGTGCGCCTCTTTGCAACTCTTTTTATATTACGCTATTGTACTTCTCTTCTAAAAGCTTTTGTGCTGTGATTAGGTCCAGCGGGTCCTTATATGCGTTGCTATACACTTCGATAAGCGCAGTTCCGTCGAAGCCGTCTGCCAAGGCTATTCTGAATAATTTTTCGAATCCAAAGTCACCCTTGCCGGGCATTAGGCAATCCTTTTCAGAAGTGTGGTCACTTAAATGAATATGAGCAATATGCCCCCTCATTGCATCGTAAACCTCCCAAGGACTGTTGCCTGAACGGACTGTTTGCTTAACATCGAATGTGAACATAGCGCGCTTGCCTAAATAATCTACCATTTTTCTTATAAAATCGGGCTCAGATGCCTTATAGCCGTTCACATTCTCCTGAGTCAGCACAATTCCCTCGAAACTTGCTGCCTCAGCCAAGCGGGCAAATCGGTCGAAATACTCGGAATCACTTATAGCACCGCCTAATTTATCACCGTGAAGTACAAAGTATTCCGCACCGAGAGCGGCGGCAATATTAAAATACTTTTTATAAAGTGAGAATCCATCCTCTACTCTGCGGGAATAATTTTGAAATAGAAAAAACGGCTCATATCCTGAAGTAAAGGGGTGAAGCGCCGTGATTTTCATTCCGTAAAAATCGCGTATTTCCCGAAGCTTTGCAATAAATTCAGGTGACATTTCGCTAAAGGTGTTAAGAAAGATTTCTGTATGCTTTATTCCGTTCTTTCCTAAAAACTGCAGTGACTCCTCCAGCAGTTCGGGATAGAGGCTGGCAGTTGAAATACCAATATTCATCTCTCTACCCCCTTAATCTTTCGCAAAGCTCTGCTTGTGGTGTAACATATACTGTTTGATTTGTGCTGTATATAACCATTCCCGGCCGCGCACCCGACGGCTTTTTAATATTCTTTACATAGGTATAGTCCACAGGCACTCCGCTTCCCTCTCTGCCTTTGGAAAAGTATGCCGCAAGCCCTGCCGCTTCCATAATAGCGGTATCGGTAGGCTCTCTTCCCTCTAAAAGCAGAATGGTGTGAGATCCGTGTATATTTTTAGTGTGGAACCACAAATCGGTTTTACCTGCGATTTTAAGGGTTAATTCATCATTCTGAATATTGTTTTTGCCAACAAGAATTGTGAAGCCGTCGCTTGATATGAATTTATATGGCTTGGATGCCGTATTTTTTGATTTTTTAGTGCTGGTTGATCTTTTGATATAACCCGATTGGCTCAGCTCATCCCGAATAGCCGCAAGGTCCAAAGTGGTTTCGGCGCGGGAGAGCAGATCGAAAACCGAATCAATATACCCCGCCTCTGCCTCGCCGTCGGAAATTAAATCCTTCAAGGTTTTTTCCGCAACACAAAGCTTTTTATATTCCTTAAAATATTTCTGAGCATTATCGGCAGGGCTTAAAGTAACATTAAGGGGAATGCTTACGGTAGCCCCGTCGGGGTCGTAATAATTCACAACGCGAGCTACACTATCTCCCCTACCGATTGCGTAGATATTTGCCTTAATTAGCTCACCGTATATACGGTATTTTTCTCGATCTTCACACTTTTTAAGGTCGTTTTTTCTTGCCGAAAGCTTGCGGGTAATACGGGAGGAAAGGTTGGTTATAAGCTTTAATATGTCCTGCGCCTGCTGCCTGATTCTTTCCTCATTTGCCTTTTTAGAATAGAACAAATCCAAAAGCTCTGAAAAAGACTCGGCTTTTTCTCCCTTTACTTCGTCACCGTATTGATATATTGGCATATAGCTGAAATCAAAGGGTGAGCCCTTGCGATAAAGTATATAAGGCTGACCCGCCTTTTGAAAATCAAGCAGCTTGTTTATTGCCCAATTAAGCTTTTTTTCGGTTGTTACATCCACCGTTGCATCTAAATCCGTTTCGCAGCTATAGGCTATTTCCCTTGCTACCAGCGGGGATACACCGTCTACCACCTTTAAAATTGCCTCATAAATTCTAGAGGACATTGATGATATGCCCTTAACTGCCGAGGAAGCCCCCTGCTTTAGTAGGTTTATTTTATTCTGATTTTCGGGGAGAGTATATTTCGCACCCGGTTGTATCATTCGGGTGTTTTTCTCAATATCTGAACGGCGAACAGAATCTAAAATAGTGCCCTCAGAATCGGTGAAAATTATATTTGCCCGACCGGTTATAAGCTCTAAATAAATGGTGGGATATACGGTATCCCCCATTTCGTTTCTCGCCTCAAAGCTTATTTTAACAACCCTTTCTAATTCGGGTTGTGATATTTCCAAAATTTTTGCGCCACCGATATGCTTTCTCAATAACATACAAAACATAGGAGCTTGTTGGGGATTTTCAGGGGCATTTTCGGTTAAATAAATTCGCGGAAAATTTGATGCACTTATAAGCAGCCTGCCTGAAAAACCCGCTCTGCGGAGTAACAGCACTATTTCGTCACGGGCGGGCTGATACACCTTTTCTACTCGTGTTCCTGATAAATTTTGGTTCAATTCTGCCACTAAATTGTGCAAAAACGCGCCGTCGAGTGCCATTACTTCGCCTCCTTTTTAATAAAATTTATGTGCTCCTATTAAGTAATATTTCACTAAGCTCCTTTTGCGCTAAAAGAACCTTTTCATATTCCCTTTGCTTTCGTTCAACATTCTTTAAGCTTTCGGCACACTTAGAAATGCGCCGAAGCTGAATTTCTATATACCTTGTGGCATCGGGTGAAGTATCAAGGGAAAGCTTGCCTATAAGGCGCTCCGCCTCGCTGCACTTCCTTACCACTCCGTCGTAGCTTGCGGTAATTACCGAATATATCCGCCCGCCGTCTGAAACAGCAGACTCGGAAAGTATATTAAAGCCCTCTTTATATAAATAATCCCGCAAGGAATCAGCAGAGGTCATAGCACCAAGAACAAGCCTCTTCTTAGAGCTTTTTACCCAAGGTGCCGCCTCTATAATTCGGGAAATAAGGTCGCCGCCCATACCTGTTATGGTTATAACATCTACCTCTTCTGCTTTTACCTTTTGGAGACCGTTGGATAAACGAAGCTCTATATTGTTTGTCTGTGATTTTTCAACATTTCTTTTGGCAACCGCAAGTGGTCCTTCCGCAATATCGCAGGCAATAACCTTGCTTGCGATTCCTTTTTGCACCAACGCAATGGGTAAAAAAGCGTGGTCGGTGCCGATGTCCGCCACTGAGGACCCACAAGGCACCGACCTTAAAACCATTTGCAGTCTTTTACTTAGACCCTGCATTATTTTGATTCGAGATATTCATTGATTTTTTTAAGAAGAAGTTCACAATCTGTTCCGTGAACCATACAAGCTTCCTCAATGGATTCGCCCCGTGCCGAGGGGCAACCAAGGCAATGCATACCCATTTCAAGGAAGAAGGGTGCTGTGCCCTCGTCCATATCCAGAACATCTCCAATAAACATATCTTTTGTTACTATCATTTTAATTTCCTCCTATAGATAATTAAACATTATTAACTTTGGGTGTATATGTGGGCACTAAAGCTGCCAATCGCTCTACAACAAGCTCGCGGTTATTTTCGTTTGCCGCTTCCTTTAATGCCGAGAGTTTTTCGATAAATTCGTCAGGATTTATCGAAATCTGCTGACCTATAAATATCTTTTTAGAGGCCGTAGAGCGCAAGCCTTCTTCACTCATAAGCAGTTCTTCAAACAGCTTTTCGCCCGGCCTTAAGCCCGTAAAAATTATAGGCATTTCGGTGTATGGCTCGTAGCCGTAAATTCTGATAAGGTTTTCTGCCAAAGTGGTAATTTTAACCGGTGAGCCCATATCCAGAACAAATATATCTCCGCCGCTTGCCATCATACCCGCCTCTAGCACCAAGGCTACCGATTCGGGGATTGTCATAAAATAGCGAATAATATCGCGATGGGTTACGGTTACAGGTCCGCCAGATTCAATCTGACGGCGGAACAACGGTATTACCGAGCCGTTGGACCCTAGCACATTGCCAAATCTTACAGCAACAAAGTCGGTGGTTTCCGACTGCTGTGCCATATATTGCATTATCATCTCACAGCACCGCTTTGAAGCGCCCATAACATTGGTGGGGTTAACTGCTTTATCGGTAGAAATAAGCACCATTTTTTTGATTTTATACAAATCGCTGAGCATCGCAATATTAAGGGTGCCTATGCAGTTGTTTTTAACCGCTTCTTCAGGGTTATCCTCCATTAAAGGCACGTGCTTATGTGCCGCCGCGTGGAACACAAGGGTTGGGCTGTGCTTTTTAAACAGCTTATCCATCTTATTGAAATCCCTTACAGAAGAAATTTCCACAGCAATATTTTTAAACCCGCCACGCAAAAGCTCCTGCTGAATATCGTAGGCATTGTTTTCGTAGATATCAACAATTACTATCTTTTGTGGGTTATACATCGAAAGCTGACGACAAAGCTCAGAGCCGATTGAGCCGCCACCACCGGTTACAAGGCATATCTCATCCCGCACGAAGTTTGCCACATCCTCGTTGCCGAAATCAACTACCTCACGACCCAAAAGGTCCTCTATCTTAATATCCTTAACCTGATGAAGAATGTTAGATTCCTGCACCAAATCGGTGATATTAGGTACAATTTTTACCTCGCAACCCGTTTCACCACACATTTTTAAAATATTGTTGCGCACGCCTGCCTCAGCAGAGGGAATTGCGAAAAGAATGGTATTAACATTTAATTTTCGGCAAAGCTCAGGAACTAGTGGTACAGGACCGTTTATCTTAAGTCCTCCAACACTTCTGCCGATTTTGGAAGGGTTATCGTCTACAATACAAACAGGCTGATAAGGTGTGTCTGTTTCGTTCATTTCCGAAAGCACCGACCTGCCACACACACCTGCACCGATAATCAAGGTTCGGCTTTTACCAAAGGTTTTGATGTTTGCGCGGTTCATTGTTTCGTAAATAATTCGGTAAACAAGCCTTATACCCACTATCACCACACAGGAGAAGGACATACCGATTATACTGAACTCGAAGCCGAAGGGCTCGCGGCAGTTGGTTACGATTGAATAAAAGCAGAACACTGCCGAGCCGCTCAATATACCTAAACCGCATTTAAGCAGATCCATAAATCGGGCATATCGCCAGATAATAGTGTAAATTCCAAAGGCTGCCATACCTATAAGGTTAATCACAGCAAATGCTACAATGTGAACAATTGTGTAAAAGTCGAAGGCCTCTATACCCGTTGTGTCACTTATAAGCACTACACTGACCATCTGAATAACCAGCATAACGGCGAGGTCAATCAGCACAAGACTATTCTTTTTTAAAGCGGAACTGCTAATCATATTTAATCCCCCGTTGCTTTGTTAAAATACTCGCCAATACTGGCGCCTACAAATGACGACAAGCCAAATAGTGCCGAAATTATGCTTGCTTTTGGCAGGCTTGGATTGTTCGCGCTTGCGTAAGACTTTCAGCATTTTTCTGCATTTGTTTAATAAAATTACTGCCGAATTTCTGCTTAATTACCTCCATCGCCTCTGCCAGATGAGGCGGGCGATAATCCAAAGAATGTGTATCACTTGCTACAAAGGAAACCAAGCCATCACTTATCAGCTTGTAGCAAAGCTTTTTACCCTTGTTATCTAAAAGGGTATCACTGTTTATATGCGCCAAAGCATATCCGTCACGAATGGTTTCTAAAACCGGCATTATTCCGCGACGGCCCAAATACCTTTCTATATGAGCAAGGATAGGCTTAAGACCCAAATTAAGGTTTATGTCTATAATCTCATCTGCCACACTTTGAGGCAAATCGGCATAAGGTAGCTCAAGTAAAAAATAGTTCGTGTTATTTATAGTTAATTTTTTCATATCCTCGCAGGAAGATATACCCTTGAAATAGTGTACCTCGTGACCAAGATAAATATGCGGCATATCGGCTGTTCTGGCAGCTTCGAGCTGCTGGAACGCATGCTTTACGCTATCTAAATGAGCGTTCAGGTCAAGGCAGTTGTTTGCATAAAAATGCGGAGTGGCAATACAAGAAGTAACCCCTTGAGCCGCCAACTTATCGAGCAACGCAAGGGACTCCTCCATACTGCGCGCTCCGTCGTCAACATTCGGTACTATATGAGTGTGAATGTCTGTAAGCATATTAGCCCCTTGTTATTTGTCTTTTTTAGGTTTTGCTTTGTATCCGTAATATGACGAGTAGTATTTATAATAATATCTACCTGTTAGGTAACGGTATCTGCTCTTTTTGCGGTTGGTACCGTTTAAAATCACACCTAACATTCTTACGTCTGCAAATTCAACACCGCTTAATGCCTTTTGGAATTCGTCGTGAGTTGTAACAGAATCGTGAACAACATACACTATACCCTCAGTTTTAGGTGCCAACACCAATGCATCGGACACTACGTTAACAGGGGGAGTATCTATAAATATATAGTCATAGCTTTCGGAAAGCTTTGCAAGAAGCTCGCTCATTTTGTCGCTGCCCAAAAGCTCGGAAGGGTTGGGCGGCACAGGTCCTGATGTCATAATATCAAAATAGGGATTGATTTTGGAAATTGCCTCAGAAATCTCGCAAAATCCAACCAATACAGAGGAAAGGCCCTTTTGGTTTGAAAGCTTCATCTTTTTATAGATAGATGGGCGACGCATATCAGCATCTATAAGCAATACCTTACTGCCCAGCTGAGCAAATGCAATAGCTAAGTTTACTGCGGTTGTAGATTTACCCTCGCCCACGTTCGAAGAGGACAATACTACACATTTCGACTTGGAGCCTGAGAGCAAAAACATAAGGTTTGCACGGATGGTTTTATATGCCTCTACAATCGCAAAAGGAACGTGGGGCTTGCCCTGAGCGTTCTCTGTGCCCGCATCTGCAATATTCGTATAGGTATATTCCTTTGCTTTTTTAGCCATATTACTTACCTCCCTTTACGGTTGACTGGAAATCGGGAACGGCGCCTAAAAGCGGGATATCGTAGTTGTTCTTGATATCGTCCTCACCGTTTATTGTTTTATCGCTAACAGCAAGATAAATAATTATCATACAGGTTGCAACCACACCTAACATACCTGCAAGCATTGTGGAAACCAGAGTTCTTGGAGAAACCTGAGTGGTTTTACGAGCTTTCGAAAGAGCTGTGACCATACCTATATTGTATTCGGCAATGAAATCGGGAGCGCACTCCGAATAAATATTTGCGATCTGCTTTGCTGCGCTTTTATCGGGAGATATTACGCTGATGTCGATTATCAATGTGTCTTCACGGGCAACAATGTCGACTTTAGATTGATTGAACTTTTCAACCAAATCAGCTTCGGTTATACTGTCGGCAAACTCCTGACATTCCGAAGGCATTTTTGTAAGAACATAAACGTATGTATCGGTAAGTGATAAGGATGCAGCCAGGTCGGTTGATTTGATAGATGTATCGGTGGTGCCTGTGGTGAAATCCATATCAAGGTCGGCTGCTATGTTACCGTTACTTCCTATGATAGATGCGCTGGCTGAATACTTTGGCGTTGCCAACCCAACACAATAGGCAAAGGATAATGCAGCGCACAGAATTCCTACCGTGGCAATTAACCAAACTCGTTTGAGTATAATTTGCAGAATTTCTATTATAGAATACTCTCCCATATGTAAACTTCCTTTCGGTTTTCTTTTGCGTACCTATATATTATATAATACTACATCAAAAAAAACAAGTGGTAATATTAACTTAGAGAAATTTTGTATAAAAAATGCAAAAAAGCGATTACCCTTTTGGATAATCGCTTTTTGTGTTGGCGTTTCCCTATCTTCCCAGGGCGTCGCCACCCAAGTATTTTCGGCACTAGTGAGCTTAACTTCTGTGTTCGGGATGGGAACAGGTGGACCCTCACTGCAATCCACACCAACTTCTATGCTCCTTGCGGAACATTTGATATATTAACACAACAAAAACCGTTTGTCAATACTTTTTTTAAAAAATTTTTATACAAGAGGATTTATGCCGTGACGCGCCGCCTCGAAACGGTGATTTGTAATAGTAAACCTTGCAAAAACCACATATGCCGCCAAGAAGTATGGCACCGTGTAGAGTAGGGTTACACCTAAAAACGAAAGGATTATCCAACCGATAAATGATGCTACCAGAGGCATATATCCGTTTTTTCCAAATGTGATAATTTTAGATATTGTAGTTATATCATTTATATCCAATTCTTCCTTTGCTGCAAGCAATGCGGGTATTATTAAATATTTTGATACAAGCTTAAGCGCAAGCAACACCCCTGCAAGAAGCAGAAAAAATGAAAATCCCGAAACAAGCTTTGCGATATATTTGAATTCTTTTTCCAATGCTTCTGCCGCTCTAAGACCTATAGTGGCAGGAGAACAGCATAAAATCACAGTAATAACAACTCTGGCAGCTAATTGGAGATTTACAGCAAGGGCTTTGACAAAAAGCCGAACTTCTGAATAATAATAAAATATATCCTGTATGGGTAGCACTTTATCAATCCCCAAAAACCAGAACCAACGCACTGTTCCCTGAAAAACAGGAATTACCAAGCATAGTGAAAACAAAGAACAAACCACCACCAGAACTATTCCCACCGCACTTAGTGAAGTGCCACTGTAAACTACACGCTTAAAAAGATAAAAAAATGCCGAACTGAAAATTTGCACAAAAAGCACAACCGCCAACAGCACAAGGGTAACAAATATTGCTTGCACCCAATGGTTTTTTAGCTGAGTTCGAGCTGTTTCTTTAATTATCCTGGATGAGGGTTTCATAAATTAACCTCTTTCAATATGGTGATTATTGTAATAGTAATTATACCACATCCACGCAAAAAAACAAGTTGCGCCCGTGCTAATTTACCGAAAAGTTACAATTTACAAATACAATATCGAATAAAAAACTTGACAAAACTACGCTTCGGTGATAAAATCCAATTGATAAGAACAAACCGACGATTAAGAGTAAGTAGTATGTTGCACAGTTTTCAAAGAGAGCCGACGGTGGTGTGAGTTCGGCAAAACGGCATTATATGAATGGACTTATGAGGGCGACCGAAAGGCGAATGCCGAGTAGCAGTCGACGGGTAGCGCACCTGTTACAAATGCGAGCCGTATTTTGTACGGGCTTTAAGCGGGCGGATTTCCGTCAATTTGGGTGGCACCGCAGGAATGTATATACAGTCTTGTCCCATGTAGCACATGGAACAGGGCTTTTTTTCATTTCACAAGGAGTGACCGATATGTACATATTAAAGGAACGATGGCGAAATATATTTTACTATACTTCAAACAATAACACTTAATTTTAAGGAGAATATATTATGAAATTCAATAATGTTAACTTTGATACTTATTTTAACGACTACCCCGACAAAAACGGTTATTTCGGCAAATTCGGTGGCGTGTATATAGACGACAAGTTGAAAAACGCAATGGCTGAAATTACCGAGGCATACTATTCCATTTGCCAATCAAGAAAGTTTATTGCCGAGCTTCGCAGAATCAGAAAGGAATTTCAAGGCAGACCCACACCTGTTTCCCACCTAGAAAGGCTTTCCGACGCTTTGGGCGGCAAGGTTCAGCTTTATGCAAAGCGTGAGGATTTGAATCACTCAGGCGCCCACAAGCTCAACCACTGTATGGGCGAGGCACTGCTTGCAAAATATATGGGCAAGAAAAAGGTTATTGCCGAAACAGGCGCAGGTCAGCACGGTGTTGCCCTTGCCACCGCCGCCGCATATTTCGGACTTGAGTGCGATATTTATATGGGCTCTGTGGATATAAAGAAGCAGGCACCCAACGTTGCCCGAATGAAAATTCTCGGTGCAAATGTTATTGAGGTCACTCATGGTCTGGCTACCCTTAAAGAGGCTGTTGTCGCCGCTTTTGATGCATACAGCCGTGAATATAAGGATTGTATATACTGCATCGGTTCGGTTCTCGGCCCTCACCCCTTCCCTATGATGGTGCGTGATTTCCAGAGTGTTGTGGGAATTGAAGCCCGTGAGCAGTTTGTTGAAATGACAGGGCATCTTCCAAATGCTATAGTTGCCTGTGTTGGCGGTGGCTCAAATGCCGCAGGCCTTTTTGCGGGATTCCTTAACGACCCTGTTGACATCTATGGAATTGAGCCTTTGGGCAGAGGCCCGAAGCTTGGTGACCACGCAGCAAGCCTTAAATACGGCACCGAGGGTATTATGCACGGCTTCAACAGCATAATGCTAAAGGACGAAAGTGGCCAGCCCGCCCCCGTATATTCAGTTGCCAGTGGTCTTGACTATCCCTCAAGCGGTCCCGAACACGCTTTCTTGCAAGAAAGCGGCAGAGTTAAGTATGATGTAATCGACGACGAGGAAACCATCGACGCTTTCTTTAAGCTTTCCCGCCTTGAGGGTATTATCCCCGCCATTGAAAGCTCCCACGCCGTGGCATACGGTATGAAATTGGCAAAAACAATGGAACACGGCTCTGTGCTTATTAACCTTTCGGGCAGAGGCGACAAGGATATGGATTATATCATTGAAAATTACGGAATAAGATAACCTAAATTTAACCTTAAAATGAAATGGGTCCTCCAATTGCAACTCTTTTTATATTATCTTTTTTATCTGTAATCCGTATAGCCAAATATTTCTTCAGCAAACCAAACTTTTGGCACTGTAAAGTTTTTACCGTTAAGATAGTTAAGTATACCGCCGTCGGTAGTAAAATTAAAATGCAATTTGTATGAATACAGTGCGTGGTGGTGAAAGCCCTGTTTACGGTCGGCGGTGCCAATTTTACTGTATTTCCCGTCGCCTAACAATGGGTGCCCAATTGAAGCCATATGCGCTCTTATCTGGTGGGTTCTGCCTGTGAGCAGTTCAACCTCAATTAGTGAATTTTCATTATGCTCTTTAAGCACCTTGTATTTAGTGCGTATATGTCGGTTTTCAAGGGATTTATTTTTTTGCACGAACACAATATTTTTATCTTCGTTTTTTTCCAAATATCCTTCAAGTATAGCTTCCTTTTTACTCGGTATACCGTGTATAGCCGCAAGATAGAATTTGTCTATTTCTCGTTGCTTAATTTTGTCGCAAAGTATGCGTAGGGCTTCAGCATTTTTTGCCGCAATAACAATACCGCCCGTGTTTCTGTCTATACGGTTTGCAAGGGCTGGGCTGAAGCTGTTTTCGCTTTCGGGGTTGTATTCACCCTTCTCGTATAAATACCGCTGTATGCGTGCAATAAGGGTGTCGTTATATTCGTTTTTATCTGGGTGAACAAGCAGCCCTTGCCGTTTATCTGCCAGCAGAATATTCTCGTCTTCGTATACAATATTGAGAGAACTTGAGGCATTCATAAAATCATATTTCTTTTTAGGGCTTAGGAAAAACTCATCGTTTATATAGGCTTCAACAACCGAGCCTTCGGTGAGCCTTGTTGATATTTCCGCTCTTTTTCCGTTTACCTTTATGCGTTTTAAACGTATGTATTTGTAAAGCAGAGATTTCGGTAGCATAGGTGCCGCTTTGGTCATAAATTTATCAAGCCGCATATCTGCATCGTTTTTTCCAATAGTAAAGCTTTTCATAGCAATTTCCTTAATATAATTTACTTTTATATCATTATAACATAAAAAAAGACTTTTCAAAAGTGGTAAAATGATATATAATTAAATTTAGTAAAGTTTAGGGGGAGATTTCTTTTGTCACAGCACGACCATAATGGTCACAGATTAAGAATGAAAGCAAGGTTTCTTAAGGAAAAATCCTTTGAAAATTTTGAGCCTCATAATATTTTGGAATTCTTACTCTTTTTTACCATTCCCCGTAAAGATACCAACGAATTAGCCCATAGCATTCTCAATCATTTCGGCTCATTGCACGCAGTGTTTGATGCACCATATAATGAACTTTTAAAGATAAAGGGTGTGGGGCCTAACACCGCAAGCCTTATTAAGGCTATTATTCCTATGGCGCGCGCCTATTATACAGACAAGGGCAAGGCTAAGATTGTTCTTGACACCACCAATAAGATAGTTGATTATCTTAAAGGAAGGTATATAGGATATACCGAAGAGGTATTAACAATTATAAGTATGGACAACACTTGCCGTGTTATATCCTTTGATGTTGTGTATAAGGGCAGCATCAATACCGTATCTGCCGACACAAGGCGTATTCTTGAGATACTTATTCGCACAGGAGCCACCACCGCTATAATTGCTCACAATCATCCGGGCGGTTTTGCATTGCCCTCACCTGCAGATGCTACAGCCACAAGGAACATAGCTTTTGCCTGTTCAAGCATAGGTGTCCGCCTTACCGACCACATTATAATTGCAAATGACGGATGTGTTTCTCTGAAGGAATCTAAAGATTATAATTACATATTTGATATGAAGGGATACATATGAGACAAGAGGTTAGTATTAGCAAATCAGGTGACAGCCTTTCGGTGGATATTTTAGGCGCACAACTAAACTCCTGGAAGGTAGAGGATATAGAATATATCTGGCAGCGCAACCCAAACATTTGGGGCGGAAGTGCACCTATACTTTTCCCTATAATCGGCGAGCTTAAAGGCGAGGGTAAAACCACCCTTATTAACGGCAAGCCCTACCATATATCAATTCACGGCTTTGTGTCAGGAATGGAATTTGTGCCTGTTTATCAACGCAAAGACGAGGTAGTATTAGAGGTAAAGGCAAACGATGATACTTTGAAAATGTATCCATTTAACTTTACGCTGGGTGTGAAATATAAAATTATTGAAAACGGCTTCAGCCAAACCTTTATAGTTGAAAATGAAGGAAAAGAGGATATGCCATTTTTTGTAGGTTCTCATCCTGCTTTTAATGTACCTATGTTTAGCGGTGAGACTTTTGAAGATTATGTTATAGAATTTGAGAGAGCCGAGACCTGTGAGGCATACCGTATTGATGATAACGGTTTAGTGAACGACAGCCTGACTGAGCCCGTTTTTCAGAGTGGAAATCAAATACACTTAACACATAGCATATTCCAAAAAGGTGCACTGCTTTTCGATAGTCTAAATTCCCATAGCGTAAAGCTTTATAACAAGCGGGGCAAGGGAATAAAAATGGATTTCCCAGATTTCAATTATTTTGGTATTTGGCAAACCAACACAGCGCAAGCCGATTATATTTGTTTAGAACCCTGGACAGGTATGAACGATTGCTATAGTGAAGATGGTGTTTACACCCACAAGCGGGGCGTAACAAATTTGAAATCAGGCGAAGAAAAACACTACACTTTTACAGTTTCTATTATTTAGTGAGGTATTTCAATTGAAAGAATTTGATGTAAAAACCAAAATCTTTTTCGGTCAAGGCGCTTTAGACCGTTTGAAAAATCTAGATTACGGTAAAATCTTTATCATTGCCGACCCATTTGTTGTATCCGGCGGACTAATCAATCAGATAACCGCGCGTTTGGATGAGGTAGGTAGAAATTATGAAATCTACACCGATGTTATTCCCGATCCACCGGTGGATAAGGTTATTTCGGGAGTAACCTCCATACTTAAATATACCCCCGACTGTATTGTTGCTGTGGGCGGTGGAAGTGCACTTGACCTTTCCAAATCCATAAGAAAGTTCGCCCAAAGGATGCGACCCGACTTTAATCCCCATTTGGTTGCAATACCTACCACCAGTGGAACGGGCAGCGAGGTAACACCATTCTCGGTTATTACCGACCCTCAGGCAGGCACTAAATATCCTCTCGCTTCCTACGATATGGTACCTGATGAGGCGATTTTGGACGAAGAACTTGTTAAAAGCGTTCCCGCTAACATAACGGCAGACACAGGTATGGACGTTATGACCCATGCAATTGAGGCATATGTAAGCCTTAATAACAATGAGTTTTCGGGCGCTTTGGCTGAAAAGGCTGTTGAAATTTGCGGTCAGTTTCTTATTCGTTCCTACAATGATAACAACGATTCCCACGCAAGAAGAAAAATGCACATTGCATCCTGCCTTGCAGGGCTTGCCTTCAGTTCGGCATCCTTGGGACTTAATCACGGTATGGCACATCAGCTGGGCGCACAGTTCCATATTCCACACGGTAGAGCAAACGCAATACTGCTTCCCCATATTATTCAGTACAACAGTAATATTTTCAAGAATTCCCGTAGCCGTAAGCAATATGATGCTTGCGTTCAAAAATACTGTAATATGGCGCGTATTTTAGGGGTTTATAATCTTAATGAGATAACAACCATTCACGCACTCATAAGCTATATGCGTTTTATGTGCACCGAAATGAATATACCACTTTCAATTTCTGAAATGGGCGGAATCAGTGAAAGTGAATACAAATCCCGTATCAGCATAATGGCCGAAGCCGCCTTGAAAGACGCCACCACTGCCACTAACCCCAGAACACCTACTAAGGAAGATATAATGGCAATCTACCAAAAGCTCTGGTAAATTGAGCGAATAAACCGCTTTTTCACGCTATACGTACAAACAGTACGCCTTACCGCGCTGAAGCCTATTCATCACAAATAACTGTAAAGCATAAAAGCACCTTGTGAATTTCACAAGGTGCTTTTTATTTTTATAGTGATTGTTATTGAATGTAATTAGATTTTGCGCATTTTCATTTTGCGTGCTAAGAGAGTTAACACAAGCAATACGATGTAGAGACAACCGATTGTAACGAAGATAGCGCCCCAACCGAAGCTTTCCTGAACAAAGCCAAATATAGATGCCTGAATAGCAGCGCCCATATAAACAGCCCAGTCAAGAACACCAACAACGGTAGATGAAAGTGCACGACCGCCCATATCACCTGCAATAGCCCAGATAACACCTGTTACCATGCTGAAAACACCAACTACAAACAACATAATTGTTGCGGGCATTTGGGTTTTGAACAGCGGGAAGCAAATCATTCCCAAGAAAGCAACTATAGATGCTAAGATAAGCATGGGCTCTCGTTTGCCCTTGAATACCTTATCGGTGATGAAGGGGAATACGAACATTGCGCAAGCCTGACCCAAGGGAAGTACTATGAATGTAAACATATCGTTCTTAAGGGTAAGACCTAACTCTTCGGTGAAGTAGGTGGGAATCCAAGTAAGCAAGCCGTAACGACCGATACCTGCAATAGCGGAAATCAAGCAGAAAATTAAAACCTTAGGCTCGCTGAAAAGGAGCTTATAGGGATAGAAAAATCCCTTTTTTGCAATTTTTGCTTCCATAGCAGCATCCGATTGGTCAAGCTCTTTATTTTCTTCTTCAAATGCGGGAAGACCTACATTTTCGGGCTTTTCTTTAAAGAAAAGAACAAATGCAACAAGAATAAGCACCATTGGGATGATGGGGAAGCGGAAACCTGCGCGCCAAGTCCATTCAGGGTTGAGGATTAAGCACCAGTTTACTGTTAAATATGTAACAGCCTGAGCAACACCGGAGAAGGCTGTAGCAAGACCTGAAGCAAAGCCGCGCTTTTCTTTGGGCCACCATTTGTTGATAACGCCAACACCGTTTGACCAAACCATTGCCTGACAGAAGCCGTTAAGACCCCAAAGAATGGCAATAACCACAAGGTTGTGTTGGAAAGAAATCAAAACATTAAGAACGGCAGAGGAAGCAACACCGAATATCATAAGCTTCTTGTAGCCGAAGTATGAGCCTAAGCGTCCGCTTACAAGCTGGCCGAAGGCATAGCACCAGAAAAGAGCTGAGGAAACGATACCGAGTGTGCCAAGGTCTGATTGGAACTCTTCCTTCATAAGGGGAAGAACAAGGTTAATGTTCTGACGACCGTTGTAGAAGAAAAGATAGGTAAAGCCAAAGCTTAAAAGCATAAGCCAAGCATACTTTTTAAACTTTTTAAATTGGACACTGTCGTATCCGTAGGTGTATTTTTCTTTTAATGATGTCATATTATTTCTCCTCATATACTTCTTTATATATTATCCGAAAATTTTGGCATCCTCTTCATCAAAGGGAAGAATTTCAGCAGTAACTCTTGCGTGATCCTCTAAATTGTCGATTTCGTCGATGTAGTAGTTTTCATAAGAGAAAGCACGAACATTAAGAGCTGCGAAAATCTCGTTAAGTGCGTTTTCAGCATAGCACTTGTCTTCGCCCTTGTGAATGAATTCAACAACCTTGCCAACCCAAGCGGATGCGGTTGCTTTATCTAACTTATAGAAGGGTTGGAATGCGAAGCAATCTTCGTCGAAAATCTTTATAGAAACCTCTAAAAGCTTGCCATCCTGAACTCTGCCCTTGAAATCCTTTTCGGGAAGAGCCTTCTTGAAGTTAACGGTACCTGTACACTTATCTTCGCAGGCTAGTACATCGTGAAGAAGCTTTCTGTTGAAAACAAGGTCTCCGTGGAAGAAGAGCATATCATCATCTATATAATCTCTTGCAAGATACATAGAGTAGATGTAGTTGGTTTTGTCGTAAATTTCGTTGCGAACGAAGGTGAAGTTAAGCTCAGGAAAATCTGCTGCAACTCTCTTTAACTGGTCTTCGAAAGGACCTGTTGTGATTATAAAATCCTTAATGCCTTCTGCAGAAAGAAGACGGAGTTGACGGTGGAAAATGGTCTCACCATTTTTGAGTTGTGCCATGGATTTGTGGTTGTTCTTTGTGAACTCACCCATACGATTTCCAAGACCGGAATTGAAGATAACAGCTTTCATAACTGAAACCCCTTTCTTTTAGTTTGTATTTTTTGTTTATTGCAATATTAACGCATTCTGCATTTTTACAACGAGGTTAGTATAATTCAAATCACCAATAAAGTCAACAAAAAGTTAAAAAAATCTACAAAAAAGCCTTGAAAATCATCAAATGTTGATTTATAATATTCATAAAGCTAAAATTGAGGTGATTTTTATGTCCGTTGGTTCAAATATAAAGAAAAGAAGATATGAATTAAGAATGTCCCAACAGGAGCTTGCCGATGTTATGGGATATAAAACCCGTTCCACTATTGCAAAAATCGAGTCGGGAGAGAATGATGTATCTCAGAAGAAGCTTCAAAAATTTGCCGAAGTATTGGATACAACTGTAGAGGCATTGATTTCGGGCTATACCGTATCAGGCGCATCCAATGTCATTATCAGTGACGCTTCCTCCACTGGCAGAAACAAGAATGTGGCTATTATTTTGGCAGGAGGCAAGTCAGGCAAAAATCGCCGAAATATACCGAATCAGTTTATTGATGTTGCGGGCAAGCCTATTATAGTGCATTGCCTGGAGGTATATCAGGCACACCCTTCTATTGACGATATATATGTAGTGTGTCTTAAGGGTTGGGAGGATATTGTTAAAGCCTATGCTCATCAGTATGGTATAACAAAGCTTAAAGGCTTGGTGCTGGGTGGCGGTAGCGGAATAGTTTCTTTGAAAAACGGAATAACCTGTATAAAAGATAGATATTCCCTTGAAGATGTTATAGTGATACAAGAAGCCACCAGACCAATGGTGCGCACCGAAACGATCTCAAGGCTTTTGCTCGCCTGCCACGAAATGGGTAGCGCTACAATCTGCCACTCTATGAACGATTATGTACAGTTTAATATGTCTTGCGGAAAGGCGGAATATGTGGACAGAAACAATATTATAGCTCTGCAATCTCCCGAAGCACACAAGCTGTCCCTTATAACTGAGGTTTTCAAAAAAGCAGAAACCGACAATCACACACTTAATGAATCCTGTTGCACAATGCTTATGTACAATCTCGGTTACAATATAAATTTCATCGAGGGAGGAATCAATAATATAAAAATAGAAAGGGAAGAGGACATAGCCTTTTTCAGCGCATTGATATAATACTATTGCGAATCACAGATAAAAGAAAAAACGCATCGGTTATCTTAAAAAAGATGCCGATGCATTTTTTTATGTGTTAGTTATTTTGTAGCTTGATTTACAGCTTCTTCGCCGCTAAGCTCGTTAATAATAACGCTGGAATCTGAGCCTGCAACCTTGGGCAATGTGCCGTCCCATTTCTCTAACCATTGTTGGTAAAGAATATTGTTGTTAAGGGATTTAGAAATAGTAGCGTTAGCTGTAGCTTCCGCATCTGCGGCAATGAGTTTGGCTTTGGCTGCAGCTTCAGCTTCAATGATTTTTTGCTCGGCCTGAGTTTGTGCCTTTAATTTGTTTTGAGCGGCAACCTGCTTTTCTTCAACTGCATTTGTGAAGGCATCGGTGAAATCGAAATTTTCAATAGCTGTGCTTACAAGCTCAATGTTATACTGCTTTAATTTATTGGCAAGCAGTTCTTCCACCTGCTGTGCCAACTCCTGACGGGAACCGATAAGATCCTCAGCATCGTACTTTGCGGCAACGGTTTTCATAGAATTGGTAATGCAGGGGGTAACAACCGTATCGTAATAGTTTTTGCCAATAGTTTTATAAATTGTTTGAGCGTTTTTCTTTTCGATTCTGTAGTTTATGGTGTATGTTGTAGAAACCTCTTGAATATCACTGGAGAAACAGGACATATCAAGAGTCCCCTTCTGGGTGCGGTTATCCATATTTATAACGTCAGAAAAGGGTGCTTTAAAATGAATGCCTGCTTCGAAGGTGTAATCCTCAACCTTACCGAAGGTCGTAACAACGCCTGTGTGACCTGTGGGAACAGAAACCACACAGCTGCCTATTGAGGCAATAATACCTACAAACAGAACAACTACAGCCGCAACTGTGAAATTTTTATTGCTGACCTTTTTAGAGGCAACGAGCATAATTATTCCTATTACTGCCACCAACGCGGCACCTGCAAAAAACATCATAATAATCAAGTCCTTTCATTTTTATTAAATTATATAACCAAGCTTTTATGTTGTCAAGCGCCATATTTGACAAAAAACTTTGTTTTAGCTATAATGTATTGGTAAGCTGAAAGGTGTGAAAATATGCATCTTCAGGTTATAGAGCGGAGGTCTTGTTATGATATGTAAATACTGTGGTATTGAAACAGATTCTAAAGATGGAATTTGTAAAACCTGCCACTATAAGCTCAGTGTAAATCCCAACCCAATAGGTGGAGATATATACAGTTCTTCGGGTATGCTGAAGAAATCTAAAACCGAAGCTCCTGAAAAAAGCTTTTCAAAACCGCCGGAAGTTGAAATACCTATAAACGCAGTGCAAGAGGAATCTTATATAAATAGCACCCCTGCCGCAAAGTTTATAAAGGCACCAAAAAGCAAGGGCCTTATAACCGTTGCCATAGTATCTGCGCTGGTGCTGGTGGTCTTGGCATTGTATCTAGCAGGCGTTTTTAAAACCAACACGGTTAAAATTGACAATAGCCTCAGTGAAGGGAACTACACTGCGGCGTATTCCATATTTGAGGAAAGCTTCACAGCCGAAGGCTCTGCAGCCCTTAACAAAATGCTAGAGCTGCGGCTGGATTCGCTGTATGATGATTACCGATTGGGCAACAGAGAATATAGTGAGGTTAAAGAAGAATTTGATACTATTGAAAAAATGGGAATAATACCTCTGAAGGCAAAGGTTGAAGAGGTAAAAAAGCAGCTTTCTTCAATGCGCAAATCTAAAAACGGATTTAAGAATGGCGAAAAATATTATTCAAAGAAAAACTATGCCCGTAGCATAAAAGAATATGCCAAGGTTATTAAAGAGGATTCCAATTATTCTGAAGCCAAGGCTAAAGCGGTGCAGGCTGTGTCCAACTACCGCAATACAGTGTTGAGCGAAGCGGCAGCCTTAGTGACCGAAGGGGAATGTGCCTCTGCAGTAAAGCTACTTAAAACCTCTTTGGAAATCCTGGAGGATGATAAGCTTATAAAAGAACGCATAGAAGAATACGGAAAATCCGCAAATACAAATAGCCGCAAGGAAATAATAGATGTGGCTGATGAATATGCATTTAATGGGAACTATGCCGGCGCAATTACCGTTATTTTAACAGCAATTGAAAAGGACGAGGATTATTCTTCCGACGAATTGATTATGGGTAATTTAGAGGATTACCGCGAGCTTTATGTAGAGCAGTTCAGTGAAAAAATAGACGAATATATAGCTGAGGAAAGGTATGAAGAGGCGGCAGAACTATTGAAGGAGGCAGAAAGGGTTATTCCGGGTAGCAAAACCGCCGCTGAAAAAGAAGCTTTGCTAGAGGGCAAAATGCCTGATTTTTTGAATGACCTTACCCCTGTCTCGAAAAAGGAATGGAGCTTTAATAAGGGCGGTTCAATAGATTCCTTCGGCAGTGACCATTCTGGCGATTCCAACTATATACTGCTGAACGCTAAATCCACTGCAACCTACGATTTGAAGGGTGATTATGATAAATTCAAATGCAGTGTAGTTGCGGGCAAAAATATTGACTCGTCGGTGAAATGCAAGGTTGAAATAACCGCAAGCGTTGGTGGAGAATACCTTTACCGCGAATGTGAAATTTCTGCAGAAACAGAGGCAGAGGATATTTCAATGGTAGTAAAGGATTGCACCTCTCTTACTATTTCAGTAACAGGTGAGGGAGCAGAAGCAATTATGTTTAATGCACGGCTTATAAGCGAATAAATTAGAAAGAGTGATTTTTTTGAACCATAACCTTACCCCACAAAAGGTTTTCGACATATTTTTTAAGCTATGTAAAATTCCACACGGTTCGGGCAACACCCAGGGAATCGCAGATTTTTGTGTTGACTATGCCGTAAACTTGGGGCTTCCGTATAAAAGGGATAAATATAATAATGTAGTTATTTATAAAGCGGGCAAGGGGGAACCACTATGCCTGCAGGCGCATACCGATATGGTGTGCGAAAAAACAGAGGGCAACGATATCGACTTCCGTGTGGACCCGATAATTCCTGAAATAGTGGGAGATGAAATGCGGGCTAAAGGCACCACTTTAGGCGCCGATAACGGCATAGGTGTTGCAATGTGTCTTGCACTTTTGGAAGAGGAAACCCAAATTCCTTTGGAAATCGTATTAACTTCAGACGAGGAAATAGGTCTTGTGGGTGCCGCAGCGATAGACCGAAGCTGGATAACAGCCCGTAGGCTTATAAATCTCGATAGCGAAGAAGAGGGCATAATAACGGTGGGATGCGCCAATGGTATAACATCGGGAATAAAAATGCCTATAGAACTGAGTCCCCAAGAAGGAGAGTTTATAACCCTTACCGTTTCAGGCCTTGCAGGTGGACACTCAGGTGTGGATATTGATAAGGGCAGGCTTAATGGTGTTAAGCTTCTGTTCAGCATAATAAGCCGCATAGGTGATGTAAAAATTGCAGAGATTCACGGTGGAACAAGGGATAGCGCAATTCCCCGAACAGCATCAGCAAAATTCTTGATGAATTGTGATACAGCTGTTTTAGATAATGCCATAGCTGAGGTTTTGGCTGAGGCTAGAAAAACAGAAGCTACCGCAGCTGCGGGATATACAGTATCCCACGAAGCTCTTGCTATCGCATCTTGTACCGACAGCGGAAGAATTGTAAATATCCTAAATAAATTTCCCAGCGGAGTTATAACTATGTCAAGCCATATTGAGGGTATGGTGGAAAGTTCCCTCAACCTTTCGATAATAGGATTGGATAAGGGCTTTTACGCAGAATCTATGGTTAGAAGCTCAAATAATGCAGCATCCGACAGCATATGTGAAACTGTGGGAGGCATTGCTAAAGAATACGGTGCTGAAAGCTATCGTGAATTTCTTTTCCCTGCGTGGGAGTATCTTGAAAACTCACAGCTTCAAGCAGTTGCAGAAAATAGCTACTATGAGCTTTTTGGAAAGAAAGCCCAAGTACAGCTTATTCACGCAGGTCTTGAGTGCGGTGTGCTGGGCGAAGGTATTGATGGGCTTGAAAGCATCTCAATCGGCCCCGATATGTGGGATGTTCACACAACTGAGGAAACTCTTTCTATATCCTCCACAAAACGTACATGGGATTATATCTTAAAAATAATTTCCGATTTAGCTAACAGTAAACAATAAAAAATCAAACAAAATATAATGCTCGGTAAGGGTTTGCCTTGCCGAGCATTTATTTTGTTTATGATTATTTTTATATATTCCCCGAATGGAAAACATCGGCAACCTCACTTATTGTCATATAAGCGTGAGGGTCAATGCTGTGCACAAGGTTGCGCATACGGGAAATCTGGAAGCGGTTAACAACAAAGTAAATGACCGTTTTCTCTTGCCCTGAGTATCCGCCCTCAGCAGCAATTTTGGTGGTTCCGCTTTCGAAGGCTTCCATTAGCGCAGTGCTTACCTCTTCGGGTTTTTTGGTAATTATCATAACACTTTTTGAGCGGTCCAGACCTTCTACAATAAAGTCCACTGTTTTCAGCGCCGCCATATATGTTACGATTGAATATAGCGGAAGTATCCAACTGCCCGCAACGGCACCGCAAGCAATATACAGCAAAACATTGTATATCATCACAAATGTTCCAACGCTGATATTGAGTCGCTTTGCAAAAATAACTGCCATAACCTCAATTCCGTCTATAGCTCCGCCGTAGCGTATAGTAAGTCCGCTACCCACACCCGAAATAAGACCTCCAAAAAGTCCACATAGCAACAAATCGTCACCCGCCAAGGGTGAGGCAATGCTAACATCTATGGGCAAAACATCGGTTATAAGCCAAGCGCTTGCGGAATAAACCGCAACAGCGAAAATGGAATATACAGTGAAAGCGCCACCTTGCTTTTTAAGCCCGTATAAAAACAAAGGAATGTTAAGTATTATAAGAAAAAATGAAAGAGAAAGAAAGGGCGATGTTACTTGTGACAGCAGCATTGAAGTGCCTGAAATACCACTATCGTATAAGTTAACGGGGTATAAAAACACCGTTACTCCAAAAGCGTTTATTATGCCTGCAATAAGTAGCATCACAAGATTTTGCCAACTAATGTTAAATTTTTTAAAGTTCATATTTTTAATTATACGCCCTTCTCCGAAATAGCGGCTTCCTCCTTTTTTACAACAGAGGTGAACCAGCAGTATAGCGCTTCGCCCAGCTCCTGATATACAGGGTCGCCGTCGTGAGAGCAGAGCATAGCAAAGGTTTGTCCGATGCGACGCTCAACTTCACTTCCTCTCCTAAAAGCAAGGTAGTAAAAGGATAGTGCACCGTTATCGGTAGCACCTGTGTAAAATTCAGGATAATCGGTTTTTAGAAAATTAAAAAAAGAAGATTTTGCAGCCGAAATATAGTCGTTATTTCCGCAGAAGCGTTCAAAGCCTGAAAGTGCGGCAAAGGAAAGCAGAATTTGCCTTTGCAAAAGCATATCCTCGCTACCCTGACCCGCCCCCGGACCTTGCTCGTTAAGGGCATCCACATAGCGCTTTGCAACAGTTGTGCCAAGTGCGGTTCCCATACGAACACTTTTTGAGTCAACCCCCATATTAGATTTAGATATATGTCTTTCAATATCGCGAGAGGGTCGGTTACCTGCAATTTTTATATCTCTATCGTCCAAAATCAATCACCTTTTTTGTATTCTTTAAGAGCCTTGGCAAGCTGGTCGGGACACGAGGTGCTTTTAAATCCGCAGGTAATACCTTCAAGACGGCTTATGGCTTCCTCAACGCTCATACCCTCAACCAATTTACCTATACCCTTGAGATTACCGTTACAACCGCCCGAAAACCGAACATCTGTAAGCTTGTCATTTTCAATCTCAAATTCAATAAGCCGGGAGCAAACTCCCTTAGTTTTATATGTGAATTTCATTGTAATTATGCCTCACTTCACTTAGTTTCAAATGTAACCTTAGAAAATTTATCCCTCATATAGTGGCTCACATCCCCAAACACGCCGTGAAAACTGCATAAACCATTGGGATGGGTGCAGCCGTCGTCACCGCGCTGACAGTGACTTATCTCAAGAGGTCCGCATACAAGCTCTACCACCTGCAAAAGAGTTATTTCCTTTGCGGGAACGGCTAAGGTGTAGCCGCCACCTGCACCTTTATATGATTTTACAATTCCGCCGCCCAACAGCCCGTGCAATATTTTTAAGGTAAACTTTGGAGTAACACCAGTTCTTGCTGCTATGGTTTTGGCATCCAGCCGATTATTAGCTTCTGCAAGGCAGTTTACAATGCGAATAGCATAATCTGTTTCAAGATTTAATAGCATTTCTACACCTTATTTATCCTTAAATTTGTTACTACGCACGGGGTGGCGAAGCTTTCTTAATGCCTTTGCCTCAATTTGACGTATGCGCTCACGGGTAACTTCAAATTTGGTTCCAACCTCTTCCAAGGTGTGGCATCTGCCGTCTTGAAGTCCGAAACGCAGACGAATAACCTGCTCCTCACGGGGGAGAAGGGTTTTGAGAACAGCATCAATATCTGCATTAGTAATAGATTTAAGTGCGGCTTCGTCGGGTGCCAATGCATCTTCGTCGCGTATAAAGTCCTGAAGTCGGCTATCCTCCTCAGGACCTATGGGTGTTTCCATAGAAACAGGCTCCTGAGCCACACGCATAATCTCGCGAACACGCTCAACGGGTAATTCCATTTTAGCGGCAATCATATCCTCTGTTGGATCTTTGCCGTTTTCGTGCAGAAGCTGACTCTGAACCTTTTTAAGTCTGTTAATGGTTTCTACCATATGCACAGGTATACGAATGGTTCTTGCTTGGTCGGCAATAGCACGGGTGATGGCTTGTCTTATCCACCAGGTGGCATAGGTAGAAAATTTAAACCCCTTCGAATGATCGAACTTTTCAACCGCTTTAATGAGACCTACATTACCCTCTTGAATAAGGTCAAGGAAATGCATACCTCTGCCTACATAACGCTTTGCTATACTAACTACCAAACGAAGGTTGGCTTCAGTAAGGCGCTTCTTAGCAAATTCATTGCCGTCGCTTATCAGCACTGCAAGCTCAACCTCTTCATCAGAAGAAAGCAGGGGAACCCTACCTATTTCCTTAAGGTATACCTTAACAGGGTCATCAAGCGAAACGTTGTCGGAAAGATTTGCCTCTGCGTTTTCGGCTTCCATCTCCTCCAGCTTCAGCGCCTCTGCCGAGGGGTCGTCAAAATCAATGTCTAAGAGCTCTGTTTCATCAACAAGAGCATCTAAATCCTCAGGTATCTGTTCTAATTCCTCTTCTTCAAGCTCCTCGCGGGTAGGCTCTTTAACATTGTCTAGTCTGCTGTCGAGTAATTCCTTGTTTTTCTTTTCCATATTCATTGACCTCACTTTTTGCTTTCAGCAATTTTTCTTATTCTGGATGCCCACTCATCATCCGAAAGATTTTCTGTATCTGTTATAATATTGTTTTTTTCTTCTAGCAGAACCTTTATGCAGTCCAGCAGTATCTCCTTTGCATTATCACTTTTTACTATGCGGTTTTGGTATTCTGCCACCCGTCCGCATTCCTGAGCTGAAAAGCTCTCACCTAACATAGCTACGTCAAAATTGATGCCGTTATGTATAACCTCGATTACTCTGTCGTAAACTCTGCCATTAAAGCTTGTAACAAAGGAATCTTTATCAATATGCTTGCCTGCCGTTTTAATTAGATCCGGATTGTATATTAAAATTGAAATAATTTCTTCCTCAGCCTTTGCCGCCCGTAGATATCTGTGTCGCTCAGGGTTTACATCTGAAGAGCTGAACTTAGGCTGAATAATTTCCTTTATTTTTTTATTGTTCTGAGTTCTGCGATATTGTCTGGACTTATTTTTTACCTCGCTAAGAATTGCCGATTTAGAAATTTTAAACCTTTCGGCAAGCTGACCTGCGTATAAATCCACCGCAATATCATCGCGAAGGGATGAGAGAACAGCGGTACATTTTTTAAGGTAATCAAGCCTGCCGCTGTCGGTTGTAATATCAATGCCCTTAGCCGCCTCTATAAGCTTATATTCGGTGCTGTTCATTGCCGAGTCCACAAGGTCGTTAAATGCGGTTGTGGCGGTGGCACCATTGTTTTTAATGAATTCGTCAGGGTCCTTTCCGTCGGGAATTCTTAAAACCTTTGTGGGCAGTCCCGATTTTGAAAGAATGCCCAGCGCCCGTTCAGTGGCTTTTTGACCTGCCGCGTCGGCATCGAGGCAAAGGGTTACCTCGGAAGTGTAACGGGATAGCAGTAATGCGTGCTCATCAGTAAAAGCGGTGCCGAGAGCCGCTACAGCATTAGTTATGCCCGCTTGATGCAGCGCTATTACATCCATATAGCCCTCTGCTAAAATTATACCCTTTGAGCAATTGCTTTTTGCAAAATTGAGAGCATATAAATTCTGGCTTTTTTTAAACACAGGTGTGTCACTGGTGTTAATATATTTTGCACCCTTCTTATCTTCGCCCGGCAGTGCTCTGCCGCCAAAGGCTATAACATTCCCCCTAAGGTCGATAATAGGGAACATAGCACGGTTTCGGAATCGGTCGTAATAGCCACCTTTCTGACCCCGTATAATAACATTCGCCTGCAGCATCTCATCCTCGCGGTAGCCTTTAGAACGAAGGTGTCGAAGCAGGGTATCCCAACCATCTGGTGCGGCACCAAGACCAAAATGCTTAATGGTTTTAGGTGTGAGCTTTCGCGAGAGGAAATAGTCAAGCACAGGCTTACCCTCCGCAGAGCTGAGATGTGTGTGATAGAAACGTGCCGTTTCACGGTTTATTTCAAGTATCCTTTTTTTGAGGCGGGCAAAGGTGTCGTCGTAACCTGTTTCTGGCAACTGCATTCCGCATTTGTCGCTAAGTAGCTTAACAGCCTCCGAAAAATCAAGGTTTTCTATCTGCCTGATAAAGGTTATCGGTCCTCCGCCTGCACCACAGCCGAAGCAGTAGTAGGAATTGGTATCGCTGAATACTGTAAAGGAGCCTGTTTTCTCGTTATGGAATGGGCAAAGCCCCACCATTCTGTTGCCGCGATGCCTTAGATTAACATATCCTGAAATCAGGTCGCCAATATCTATTCGGCTGTTTAATTCCGCCAAATATTCGTCGGGTATTTTGTATGGCATAGTGGTAGGACTCCTTTCTTAAAAATTATTTTAAAAACTAAATATTCCAAGCCTTAGGAATGAAAATTTGCTCGTAGAATTTAATGGCATAGGTATCTGTCATACCTGCTATGTAATCCACAACCGCACGCTCTACTCCCTCTGAATCAATAATATGCTTATATTCTTTCGGTAAAAGCTCAGGATGTTTTACAAAGTGACTATAAAGGCCCTCTATAATTCCCGAAACCTTTTGCTCTTCGGATTTTGCCTTTGGATTAAAATAAACCGAATTATATAAAAAGGTGTGAAGAGTGTCGAACATCTTAGTATCATCTTGAGCCATACATATAGTGTCGGTGCTGTTGTTAATAAGGGACATTACCATAGAGTTTATTCTAAGGCTTTTGGTTTCGCCGAAATGGGAACGGAGCTCCTTGGGGATATCTTCATTACATATAATTCCGGCACGAATGGCATCATCAATGTCGTGGTTAATGTAGGCAATTTTATCGCAGATGCGAACAATTCTGCCCTCAAGAGTAACCGCCTCTTCGCCCTTTGTGTGGCATCGTATTCCGTTTAGAGTGTGGGAAGTAAGGTTAAGACCCTTTCCGCCCTTTTCTATAAGTTGGCAAACACGCACACTGTGGTCATAATGTCTGAATCCACCCTGGAAAATGTCGTTTAAAGCACGTTCGCCTGCGTGACCAAAGGGGGTGTGACCTAAATCGTGCCCTAAAGCCACAGCCTCGCACAAATCCTCATTAAGCCGAAGTGCACGCGCAACGGTGCGGGATATCTGCGAAACCTCCAAGGTGTGGGTAAGTCGGGTACGGTAATGGTCTCCCTCAGGGGAAAGAAAAACCTGAGTTTTGTGTTTCAGTCTGCGAAAGGAACTGCTGTGAATTATACGGTCTCGGTCGCGCTGATAGGCGGTACGGATATCACTTGGTGGTTCGGGGATTGCCCTCTCTCCTGCATTATCACTAAAGGCGGCAAGGGGGGATAAGATAGTATGCTCTTGCTGTTCTATCCGCTCTCGTATAGAATTACTCATAATCCACGTCCCTTCACGGAATATTGTTTAAAAAGCAAAAACTAGTATCAATTTCGTCGCTTTCTGATACTATATACGCGAAAAAAACAAAAAACCCTTTGTTTTTGATAAATTATTTAAAATTTTTATTTAATCTATGTTACCAAAGCAATTCCCTGTAACGGTAATATTTAATCTTCCGCAGAAATTGTCTGTTAGATTTTTTGATAGTTTTTGCACATTTGATTCTTCTGTAACAAACTTAATTAAAACCCTGTCTGTAAAAAGGCTGTCGGTAACATTTGCACCGTCGGACTGCAGTAATCGCAAAACCGAGTCGTAATCGGGGTAGTCGCAGGAAATTTCACAAAGTGCGCAGGGCTTCATAGTAATTACATTTGCCGCCTCAATTCCCTTGACTGTGGCAGAGGAGTATGCGCGTACCAATCCACCTGTGCCAAGGAGTACGCCACCGAAATATCTTGTAACCACCGTAAGGCAGTTCACTATGCCTTGCTTTCGCATAACATCAAGCACAGGAACACCCGCAGTGCCAGAGGGCTCGCCGTCGTCGGTGTAGCGGCAGATGTTGCCCTCTTTTATAATGTAGGCATAAACATTATGACGCGCATCCCAATATTCACGCTTGAGCTTCGCAATAAGCTCCAATGCTTCATTTTCACTTTCCACCGGAAAAACATTAGCAATAAAGCGTGAGCGTTTTTCTACAATTTCCACCGTAGCCGATTTTTCCACTGTAATATAAGGCTCCATCTATCTCACCGCCTAAAAATATTAAAAAATAAATTAAACATATATAATAAAAAGGCGCTGGCGAGCCGCCAGCGTCAAATTATTTCTGCATACTGAAGCGTTTGTTGAATCTATCAACACGACCGCCTGTATCAACCAGCTTCTGTTTACCGGTGAAGAACGGATGACATTTTGAGCAAATATCCAAACGAATGTCTTTTTTAGTTGAACGAGTCTCAAACTCCGCTCCGCAAGCACATTTAACGATTACAGTTTCATACTGCGGATGAATTCCCTTTTTCACTTTGCGTCACCCCTTTTCAAAGATTTGTAACGCAATGATTATATCACAAAGTTTTTGTAAATGCAAGTGCTTATTTTGAAAATATTGAATTTATTTTTTCCCTCATACCGCAATAAAGCTCCACAACCTTGAATTTCACCTCATAATTTTGGGGTTCGGTAATAATTTCTTGGGTTTTGTCGCTTAAAGTGTTGCTGAAATCCGAAGCGGAGCCAAGACATATTTCGGGAAACAGCACGCACCACCAATTTTTACCTCCACCTTTTCCTATTGTTATTTTTAAGGCGTCATAATTTCCTGCTGGAAGTGTGAAGTTTTCGTATACCCTTGTGTTAAAATAGCTCTCGGTAATCTCTGCGTTAACGCTATAATCATAACCGTTTTCACGCACAACATCTTCTGCAACAGATATTATTTTATCCATATTATGCCTTGTGAGATTTATAGCCTCTTCCTTGCTGGTTGCCGTCCCAAACAGTTCATCCTGCAATTCTAAAATTTCATCGCGTACCATAAGCTTCAGGCTTTGGTCAGCCTCTGAATCGGAATTTGCAAGTATATGCAGTCTTAAAATTTCCCTTTCTATTTGATTACAGCTGGCATCAAAGCCCGAAACCGAAAGCAACACCGAAAATACAAGCGCGGTAATAAGTGATAACCCGAAGGTTTTGCGTTTGTTCATAAAAATACTCCTACCTTTCAGCAGGAGTATTGGAAAAATTTTCCTCATTTATACATCCTTTGAAATTATTTCCACACCAAGGTTTTTGGGATGGCATAAAAATGTATTGGGATATTCTTTTTTTATCTCCTCTGCCGCAGCTTTACCCTTGCCGCAAGGGTAAACACCGAAAACGGTTGGTCCGCTGCCCGAAAGCTCAGCGGTTAATGCGCCTTGCTGTAGCAGCATTTCTTTTGTGTGGGAAACCTCATCACCCCAGGCATATGAAAAACAGTTGTCTATATATTTTGAAAGCAAGGTTATATCCCCCGATTCCAAAGCCAGAATAGCGGCGGCTGTGTCGGGGTGGGTATATGAAGTGCTGTCTAACTTTTTATATAGTTCAGCGGTAGAGGGCTTTGTGCCGTGCTTAATAAGCACAATGTCACATTCGGGTAAGCTTTCTAATGGTCTCAAGTTTTCCCCGATTCCCGTTGCAAGGGAGGTGCCCCCTATAGTACAAAAGGGGACATCGGCACCCACAGAGGCGGAAATTGAGCGAAGCTCATTAGGCTTCAAAATGTGGTGGTAAATTTCATTCATCATTACAATTACCGCTGCGGCATCCGCACTGCCGCCGCCCAAACCTGCGGCAACAGGGATTTGCTTATTTATTTCAATTGCAATGCCGTCGCGAATTCCTGCTTTTTTTAAAAACAGTGTTGCCGCAAGATAGCAGATATTGTCGTTATTTTGCGGCATACCCTCACCCGAACAAAAAACGGAGGTTTCTCGTTTTCCGTTTTCCATAGTAACAATATCGCAAAGCGAAACAGATTGAAAAATCGTTTCGATATTATGGTATCCGTTTGGCAGAATACCCAACACATCAAGGGTGAGATTAAGCTTCGCATAGGCTTTTGCTGTTAATTTCATCATTTTTCTCCCAAAATTATTTTAATTATTGTAACATATTCTAATGCAAAAGTACAGAACTTGTGTTATAATTGATAAAAAATATAAAAAATTGGAGCTAAGAAAAATGAAAGCAGTTATTACAGTAGTAGGAAAAGACACGGTAGGTATTCTTGCCACCGTAGCAACCGAATGTGCAAAATACAGCGCAAATATTGTGGATGTTTCTCAAACAATTCTTCAGGATATGTTCTGTATGATTATGATGTGTGATGTAGAAAAGGTTACGGTTCCTTTCAGTCAGTTTGCCGAGGCAGTAAAATCCTGCGGAATCGACAAAGGGCTTTCTATTCACGTAATGCACGAAGATATTTTTAATTCTATGCACAGGGTATAGGTGAAGAATATGAGTATGCTTAACACTAAAGATATTCTTGAAACAATAAAGATGATAGATGAAGAGCATCTTGATATCCGTACGGTTACTATGGGTATTTCACTCTTGGACTGTATAAACTCCGATATTGATGTTGCTTGTAATAATGTATATGAAAAGGTAACACGCTGTGCTGAAAAACTGGTTTCCACCTGCGAAGAAATAGAGAGCGAATACGGTATACCGATAATAAACAAGCGAATTTCCGTTACACCGATTGCAATAATTGCAGCGGCTTGTAAAAGCCCTGAGGTGGTAAAATTTGCTCTGGCTCTTGAAAAAGCGGCAAAAACAGTGGGAGTAAACTTTATCGGCGGATATTCAGCCCTTGTACATAAAGGCTTTTCGGCAGGTGACCGCGAGCTTATTGCATCAATTCCCGAAGCCTTAAGCGTTACCGACCACATCTGTTCTTCGGTAAATATCGGCTCTACTAAAAGCGGACTTAATATGGATGCGGTTGAAATGATGGGTCATATTGTAAAGGAAACAGCGCTTAAAACCGCCGACCGTGACTGTATAGGCGCGGCAAAGCTCGTTATTTTTTGCAACGCACCTGAGGATAACCCCTTTATGGCAGGCGCTTTTCACGGTGTGGGTGAGCCCGATTGCGTTATCAATGTAGGTGTATCGGGGCCGGGTGTTGTAAGGGCGGCGCTCGCCAAATCCGAAGGTATGGATTTAACTGCTGTTGCCGACCTTATAAAGCGCACAGCCTTTAAAATAACCCGTATGGGTCAGCTTGTGGCCCAAGAGGCATCAAGGCGGCTTGGCATACCCTTTGGTATTGTGGATTTATCCTTGGCACCTACCCCTGCGGTAGGCGATTCGGTTGCCCATATTTTAGAAGAAATCGGGTTAGAATGTTGCGGTGCTTGTGGCACAACCGCCGCTTTGGCTATGCTTAACGATGCCGTGAAAAAGGGCGGTGTTATGGCATCCTCTCACGTGGGCGGTCTTTCGGGTGCCTTTATTCCCGTAACAGAGGATGCGGGTATGATAGATGCGGCAAGAAACGGCACACTTATTCTAGAGAAGCTAGAGGCTATGACAGCCGTTTGCTCTGTTGGTTTGGATATGATCAATATCCCAGGCGACACCCCGGATGAGGTTATCTCTGCCATTATTGCCGACGAGGCGGCTATCGGTATGGTGAACACCAAAACCACAGCGGTAAGGCTTATTCCCGCCATCGGCAAGGGTGTGGGCGAAGAACTGAACTTCGGCGGACTGCTGGGCGGTGGCCCTGTAATGAGGGTAAATACCGCATCACCCTTAAAAATGATTAAGCGGGGCGGCAGAATTCCTGCACCTATGCACAGCTTGAAAAACTAATATAATAAAAGGGCTACAGTTCAGTTTTTTTGCTCCTGTAGCCTTTTGATATTTTACAAAATTAACTAAATATTGTACTTTTTTAAGATATTCTAAAAAAACATTGCAAAAAGTATTTATATTTGTTATATTTAATATGTAAATATTTATCCAAAGGAGAAACAGCAATGAAGAAATCAGCAATCAACGTTCTTAGTCTTTTGCTTTCGGTACTCGTGCTGGTGGCAGTTTGCCCCCTCAGCGCCTTTGCAGGAAGCACAGAGACTGTAATTCAGACCACAATTCCGGAAGGGGTTAGTGAGCTGGTGTCCAATCCTGAAACTAATATTGTTCATTCTTGGAAACATTCTCAGGTAGAGGACTCTGCTCTTTCCTATCGCGTAAGCTATACATACGGAAGTGACACTAATAAAGCATTACAGGCTAGTGCCGATCAGCTGGCGAATATTACCAACGGTGTTTATGACGAGGGTCACACCGATATGTCAGGCTTCGACTGGTGGGAAGATGGAACCTATAAGCAAGGTGCTTATGTAGATATCACCTTCAACTTCCCTGCGGAAGCAACCGTTAACAACATCCTTTTAGCATCTTCTCAAGAGGGCAATTTGGGTAATGGCAGACAGATTAACGAATATAAGGTTTATGCAGGCAATGAGCTGTCTTCACTTTATACCAATGCAAATGTAAAAGCTCATTATAATCCTGATTGTGCTGAAACTGCTACTCATGCTCAGTACATCACCTTTGGCGAGGCAATTTCGGCTAAATACATTGGTATACGTATTCTTAACTGTACCAAAGACCAATCAAGCTATTCTCATATCAGAATGCGTGAAGTTGCTCTTATTGGTGAATTAGTAATTCCCGAAGAATTTAAGGCAATAAGTGATATTTACGTACAGCCCTGTATTGATGCACTCGATACAGATTACAACCTGCTTAATGCTACGGACTATGTGTTATCAACCAGCCCCACCCCCGGCACAGTATCTGCTGTTGGTAAAACAGGTGATAACGACGAAACCGCTTTTTCTATCAGGTCCTACGGTGCTGCAGGCAACGATATTGTTGACCACGAAATCACAAGGCTAAATGCCGATTTATCAGGTGTTGAATTCCATAGTGGTAACGGACAGGCAAGCGGTATGTACACCGACCGCTATGTAAAGCTTACAGTTGCACTGCTTCACGAGGCAAATATCGACAAGTTCTTTATTTCTCATGCACCCGGTGATGCATACGCAAGCCTTCGTACATATGAATATGAAGTTTATGCTTCCGATTCTTATGAAGATCTGTATGACATAGATAATAAATATTGGAGCTTTGTTAACGACAGCGCAAAGCAAAATCAGGTTTACGAGTTCCCGGAAACTATTACTGCATCATTCGTAGGCATAAAAATACTCAAGGGTGTACAGGAAAACTGTGCAATAGGCTCAAGCTATGCCCGTATTGCAGAGGTTGCTCTTTTCGGTGAATACAACGTGCCTTATTACGATTATACCGTAACCTCTCCTGCCAATGCAGGTGCTGTTGACCTTAGCGGTAATGTGTTTACAGGCAGAATTATCGAAGCATCTGCTCCTATTTGTTACAACGGCTATACCTTAAGAGGCTGGACAATTAACGGTTCGGCTTTGGAGCACACCTATGATATTGACAATAACATTTCAAACGTTTCCTTTGAAATGAATGAAGATAAAGATGTTGTGGCAGTTTACACTCCCGACGACACTGAATTTACAGGCAAGAAATACATAATTTCTGCCGATAAAACTAAGGTTCTCGTTCCCGCAGGTCAAATTTTCTATCAGTTAAAGTATGCTTTCGACCAGCTGCCTATGAACATTGCTGCAGCAAATACCGAAACCAATTTGGAAGAAAAGGATTATATCCGCAAGGGTGATTCCCTCAAGCTTCTTTCAAAAGGTGAAACCAAGCAGGAATTAGAGGTAGTAATAGCAAGTGACTTTGACGATAACGGAGCAGTAAGTGTTTCTGATATTGTTGCTGCCACCTCGGCAATCATTGGAAATGGCGCAACCGAAGACCAGAAATTCAGCTTCGATGCCAATGGTAGCGGAACACTTACCGTTTCCGACATTATTATAGCAAGAAGCACTATACTTAGTACTCCTGATGAAGAAGCAGATTACACTGCCACCAACACCTCTACTTTAACTGCTCCTTTAAAGGTAATGGGTAGAAGCTCAAAAACAAGCACAGGTATCAGGGTTGACTGGACCGCAAGCGGTATAGTATTCAATGCAAACTGCTACGGCGATGTAGTTATTAACGTTTCGCAAGGACCTAACGATAACCGCTTATATACCGCAGTGGTAGACGGTAAGGAAGAAGTTATAGGTATCAGAGGCAGCGCAACTCAGGATGTTGTGATAGCCCAAGACCTCGAACCCGGCGAGCATACAATTGAATTCTATAAGCAATACGAAGGCGGACATTACGTTACTTTTAACTCAATTAAGGTTAACGGACAATTGCTAGAAGCCCCCGCAAACAATGACTTGCTTATTGAATTTGTAGGCGACTCTATTACCTGTGGCTCAGGTAACCTCTTTATAAGCGAAGGACAATTCGGTCAGGATGGTTACTATGCATACGGCACCGTTACTGCAAGACTTCTCGGCGCAGATTGGACCAACATTTCTCACGGTGGTGCATCTCTTATAGACGATACAGCGGCGAATCCTATCCGCAGACATATGCCTACTGAGTATAAATATGCCCATAGCACAATCCTTTTGGATGAGGATATATTGTGGGATTTTGAAACCGAAAGAGATGCAGATATCGTTGTTGTAAATCTTGGCACTAACGACCAGGGCATAATTGGTAGTTATGCAGGTAGCACCTTCCAAGAAAGAGTTGAGTATTTCTCAGGCCTCGCCTATGATTTTGCTCAAGAAATTATTGCTGCTAACGGTGATGATGTAAAAATAATCTTTGCTTTTGGCCTTATGACAGGCACTTCCGAAGAAAATCCGCACTTTGTTGATGAGGCATATAAGCTGGCGGTTGAGAAGTTGGCAGATAATAACTTCAACAACGCATTTTACTGCCGTTTGCCAACCAACCAAGAGGGCGGCCAACAACATCCAACAATCGAGGGTGACATAGCCGCAGCCGAGGTTTTGGCACAGTTTATCAGAGATAATGTAATATCTTAAAAATCAGGCAAGATTATTTCTAGTTTTAAAATTAAATTAAACCAATATCCTATAAAAGCTACTGCATAGTTTTGTGCAGTAGCTTTTTGCATTATAAAACTTTTTTTGTTGCACAATATAACCCATTTTTGCTTATTCTCTTGAAATAAGGAGGGATAATAATATAATTATATTAAAGAAATATAAGAAAGGAAATTTATATTATGAAAAAATTAGCAAGCTTATTTCTTTGTGTAATTTTAATTTTGTCGGCTTGCCCCTTAAGCGTGTTTGCTACCACCGGTGAAACCCAGATAGCAACCACAATTCCGGAAGGGGTTAGTGAGCTGGTGTCCAATCCTGAAACAAATATTGTTCATTCTTGGAAATATTCCCAGATTGAGGATGAGGCTTTGGCTTACCGTGTAAGTTATACATATGGTAGTGATATAAATGTAGCACTCGCTGCTAGCGCATCACAGTACACCAATGTAACTAATGGTAATTATGATGAAGTACATACCGACATTTCCGGCTTCGAGTGGTGGGATGATAATGGCAACTACAAAGAAGGTGCTTATGTAGATTTTACCTTCAACTTCCCCGCAGAGGCAACCATTACCAACATCCTTTTAGCCTCCGCTCAGGAAACTATTGCAGGTATGGGCAGGCAGGTTAATGAATATAAGGTGTATGCAGGTAATGATTTGTCTACTCTTTATACCGAAACAAATGTTAAAGCACATTATAATCCTGATTGTGCTGAAACCGCTACATATGCTCAGTATATCACTTTTGGTGAGTCAATTTCAGCTAAGTATGTAGGCATTCGAATTCTTAATTGCACTAAAGACCAATCAAACTACACTAATACTAGATTGCGCGAAATTGCCATTATCGGTGAATTAGTAATTCCTGAAGAATTTAAGGCAATAAGCGATATGTACGTACAGCCCTGTATTGATGCTCTCGATACAGAATACAACCTTCTCAATACGGATGATTATGTTGCTCTTGGCGGCTCCGAATTCCCTTTAAATCCTCCGAAGGGCTCCATAACAGCATTCTTTATAAATCCAAATGGTGGCGGACAGATTGCCGGCGCTTGCCGTGTTCGTTCCTACGAAGTTGAATCAAACGATTACTTTAACCATACTTTAGGAAATCGTCACGGAGATATAGCCAACCTTGATTTCCACAATGGTAACGGTGACGAATCAGGCTATTATAACGATGGCAGATATGTTATGATTACCATCCATCTGAAAGACAGGGCCATTATAGATAAATTCTTTATCTCCCACGCAAACGATAGATCTGGTCAGCTTATTACCCGTGAGTATGAGGTTTATGTTGGCGATAAGTTTGATGTTTTCGCTGATCTTTACAATGATGATAATAAAGTGTGGAGCTACTTTAACGAAAACGCAAAGAAAAATCAGGTTCACGAATTTGAAGAGCCTGTAGAGGGTACCTATGTAGGCATCAAAGTTCTCAATTCTGTACAGCCTCATTGTCAAACAGGAAGCAGTTACGTTAGATTAGATGAAATTGCCCTGTTTGGTAAATATGATACTGATTACTATGATTATACTGTTAAATCTACAGGCGATCAAAGCCTTGTAAATGTAAACGGCAATAGCTACAGCGGTAAAACTATATCCGCAAGCGCACCAATTTGCAAAAACGGATACACCTTAAGCGGTTGGACCATTAACGGCGAACCCTTAGAGGCTACCAACGACATTTATAATAATGTTTCTGAAGTATCCTTTGAGCTTACAGAAAATGATTTAGCAGTTGTTGCAAATTACGAACCTGATGCTACAGCTCTCAGTGGCAACGCTTATAGTGTCTCTAAGGATAATACTAAAGTTCTTGTGCCTCAGGGTAAAATCGTATATGCACTGCGACACGGCTTTAATGAGCCACATGTAAATATAGGGGTTGCTCGCGGTACTGCAGATTTAACCGATAAGGATTATATCGCAAAGGGCGATACCTTAAAGCTTGCTTCAATGGGTTCAACCAAGCAGGAATTAGAGGTAGTAATCGGAAGTGACTTTAATAATAACGGAACAGTAAGTGTTTCAGATATTGTTGATGCTACTTCAGTGATTATTGGAAGTGCTACCGCAACAGCTGACCAAACCTTTGCTTTCGATACTAATGCCAGCGGCACTCTCACCGTTACAGATATTATTAGAGCAAGAAATTCTATACTTACAGCATCAGAAACCGATTATTCTAATGCAACCGTTACTATGGCAGATGCTCAGTTTAAAACTATGGGCAGAAGTGTAAAATCAGGAACCTCTCTCAAAATGGACTGGACCGCAAGTGGTTTCATCTTTAATGTAGACTGCTATGGTGATATATATGTTAATATGAGCCAGGAAGGTTCAAGTATGGTGGGAAGCGATGCTGCTTGCTTCTATACAGTAATTGTTGATGGTGTAGAATCAGAGATAGGCGTATTTGGCTCTGCTACTCAGGATATTAAAATTGCCGAGGGATTATCTGCCGGCAAACACACAATTGAATTCTACAAGCAGTCTGAGGGTGGAATAGTAGCTACCTATAACTCAATCAATTTAAATGGTGAGTTTTTAGATAAGCCTGTAGATAAGGATTTGCTTATCGAATATGTTGGTGACTCTATCACCTGTGGTGCTATGAATCTTGTTGCAAATGGTTATGAAGATTCAGATATGCACAATCAAAACGGATACCATGCTTATGGCGCTCTTACCTCAAGGCTTTTAGGTGCTGATTGGTCGAATATTTCTTCCAGTGGTTCTTACCTTATTGCAGATAATGTAAATAGCTGTGCACATATGCCTACCGAATACAACTTTGCACTCAGAACACCTAATCTTTATGATACTGACCGTTATAACAATGATTATCCTTGGGATTTCACTACCCAACGCAATGCTGATATAGTTGTAGTTAACCTTGGTACAAACGACTCGGGCATAATAGCTAATAGAGCAGGTAGCGACGATGAGGATGTTCAGGCTGAGTATTTTGCAGACAAGGCTTATGAATTCGCACAGCAGATTATTGAAGCCAACGGCGAGGATGTTAAAATTGTGTTTGCAGCAGGTATGATGAGAGATGAAAACTTCTCAGATAAGGGCTACAAACTAGCAATTGAAAAATTGGCAAACGAGGATAACTTTAACAACGCATTTTTCTGCCGTCTGCCAACCAACACTGATGGTGGCTCTACTCACCCGAATATTCAGGGTAATATTGATGCTGCAAATGTGCTGTCAAAATACATTAAAGAAAATGTAATTGAATAATTTCAAGCATCAATAAAAACAAACAAGCAAAGGGATAGCTCGCTTGAGCTATCCCTTTTATATATTATGGGGTGTCTTCGGTTATTCAAGGGCAAACCGCGGCTTGCCGCCGAAAGGCGAACTTTACTTTTCGCCACCCCTTATAATTAGTTTATGCATAACAAAGCAAAATGTTAAAGCACACCCTTTTGAAATTTAAAGGGTGTGCTTGTGCGTTTAAAAACAAACATTTAAACTAATTTTTTCTTATAAACAATACACCTAAGGTGTTTCTTCCGCAATGGGCAGAAACCGTGCAGCCCGCACGGGTTATAAGCACCTCTTTAAAGGGAAGAGTGTTCTTCACCGCTTCAACAACCTCATTCACAACCGCTTCGTCACAGCCTGCGTGGGTAACAAATACGCGGTTAAGGTCGATATTATCGGCATCTGCTAATCTATCCGCAACATAGGTTTTAAGGGTCTGCTCGAATTTTCCGCGATATTTTTTGCCAACTCCCATAGCACCGTCCTTTACCTCAATGCAGGGCTTCAGCTTAAGCACGTTTGCGCCCAACACCGAAAGTGCAGAGCAACGGCCACCCTTATAAAGGTAGGTAAGGCTATCAATTACAAAGGAAGCGTCAACTAACGGACGAAGCTTTTCAACCTCTTCTATAATTTCCTTTGCACCTTTTCCCTCGTTTGCAAGCTCGGCTGCACGGAGCACCAAAAGCCCGGAGCCTGTGGAAAGATTGGCGCTGTCTACCGCATAAACATTCTCAAACTCTTCAGCTGCCATTCGGGCATTATTATGGGTAGCAGACATTGAGGCGGAAATGTTGAAGTGAATAAGCTCTTCGCAGTCGCCTTTTTGAGACTTCCAAAAATCGGTGTAATCTGCAATATTTGCGGCGGCGGATTTTGCTAGCCTGCCTGTTTTATCATAAAAGGCGTATACATCGTCGGGGGTTATATCCACGCCGTCGCGGTAAAACTTATCGTCTAACGTAACAAACAAAGGACAGATACCAATATCGTATTTTTGGGTTAATTCGGGGCTTAAATCACAGGTGCTGTCACTTGTTATTTTAACCTTTTTCTGCATAACAATTTGTACCTCCACGTTCAAAATCTGAAACTAATACAAATTGAGTATACCACATATTTTTAAATTTCTCAACTTTTTCTTGAATTTTCATAAAAAACTGCAAAATAGGTATAATTATACATTTGATACACTATAGCCACTGCGATTAAATAAGCTGTGGCTATAACATTTAGTTAAAAATACACAAAAATAGAGTGCTTTGTCACCAGCACTGTTGCAAATTGCTAAAAATTTCAAGTGATTTTAAAAAATCTTGACAAACATTCACCTATTTTGTATAATATACTATATTAAAAGAAAAGGAGTTGTACAGCCGTGAAGCGTAATTATGGTCGATTTTACTATTATTACTTTACTAACACGGACTATCTGTACACTGTAGGTTAATTCCAACTCCTTTGGTTTTAAATTTCAAGTGCAGACAGCCCGCATTTCCTATTGCTTTTATATTAAAGGCAGGATGTGTGGGTTTTTTATATTGATGAGGTGTTTAAAATGATATCAGAAAAAATGATGGGTCTCGGCAAAAAAAGCTCGGTTATTCGCGAAATTTTTGAATACAGTAAGCATCGTAAGGCTCAAATTGGTGCAGATAAGGTTTATGATTTCAGCATAGGCAACCCAAGTGTTCCCGCCCCGAATGCGGTTGGTGAGATTATTAAGGATTTGGTAGATAATACCGACCCTGTTTCGCTTCACGGCTATACCTCAGCCCCCGGTGATATAGGTGTTCGCACTGCAATTGCCAATAACATAAATATGGAGCACAGCGCTGCTGTAGATCCTCAGCTTATCTATATGACCTGCGGTGCCGCCGCCTCTCTTACAATTTCTCTTCACGCAATTTGTAACGAAGGTGACGAGGTTATTATAATCGCACCCTATTTCCCCGAATACCGTGTGTTTATAGAAAAGGCGGGAGCTGTTCCCGTTGCTGTAAAATCAAGAGAAGAAGATTTAGGGCTTGATATTGAGGCAATCGCAAAGGCCATTACCCCTAAAACTAAGGCTATTATTATAAACTCCCCCAACAACCCTTCGGGTGTTATTATAAGTGAGCAGGAACTAAGGGAGCTTTCAGATGTACTCACCTCTAAAGGAAATGAGCTTGGCACAGATATTTATATTATTGCCGACGAACCTTACAGAAAGCTTGTATATACCGATAAGCAGGTGCCTTTTGTTACTAAGTTTTATGATAACACGTTGGTGTGTTATTCCTTTAGTAAAGCACTGTCACTTCCGGGGGAGAGAATAGGTTATATTCTAGTTTCTCCCACCTGTACTGCTGCAGGTGACGTATATGCTGCTGTTTGTGGTGCGGGCAGAGCGTTGGGATTTGTTTGTGCACCGAGTATGTGGCAGTTTTTAGTAGCCCGATGCCTTGATATGACGGCAGATACCGAGGTCTATCGCACCAACCGTAATCTGCTTTTAGAAAATCTTACCAATATGGGTTACGAAATGGCAAGACCCGACGGTGCGTTTTACATATTTATGAAAGCACTGGAGGAGGATGCCTACAAATTCTGCGAGAGGGCTAAAAAATATGAGCTCTTGCTTGTGCCCAGCGATGATTTTGGCTTTTCGGGATATGTTAGAATAGCATATTGCGTAACCACTCAGCAGATTGAAAATTCACTTCCTGCATTCAAAGCGTTAATAGAGGAATATAAAGGTAATTGATATGGATAAATTAGAAAATGCCCGCAAGAGAGTAGACGAGATTGATAAACAAATGGCAGAGCTCTTCTGCAGCCGTATGGAGGCGGTAAGAGAGGTTGCCGCCGCAAAGCGTGAAATGGGCTTGCCTGTGGTATCCCTACAAAGGGAGACAGAGGTGCTTCACCGCAATAAGAAACTAATTAAAAACGAAGAGTTCGGCTCCTATTATGTGAATTTCTTAAAGAACACTATGGATTTATCCAAAAGCTATCAGCACCGTTTACTTCACGGAGTAAGGGTTGCCTACAGCGGTGTGCCGGGTGCTTTTGCCAATATTGCAGCAAAGCGGATTTTCCCCGACGCCGACCATGTGGCATACGATGGCTTTGATGCGGCTTATAATTCGGTTGTAAGTGGTGAATGTGACTGTGCCGTGCTTCCTATCGAAAACAGCTATGCAGGTGATGTTACACAGGTTATGGATATGACTTTCTTCGGCTCACTTTACATAAACGGTGTTTACGACCTGGAAATTATGCAGAATCTTTTAGGTATTGAAGGCGCATCGGTTAAGGATATTAGGAAGGTTATAAGTCATCCTCAGGCATTGGCACAAAGTGCTGAATATATCAGAGAACACGGATTCTTAAAGGAAGAAGCCTTTAACACTGCCGTTGCCGCAAAGCAGGTGGCAGAGGGTAATGACCCAACAGTTGCTGCTATTGCCAGCGACGAAACCGCAAAGCTTTACGGCTTAAAGGTTTTGGAACGTGCTATAAATCAAAGTTCTAAAAATACAACCCGTTTTGCGGTGTATTCCAGAGTTAAGAACAGCACCCTTAACGATAAGCACTTCATAATGTATTTTACTGTAAAAAATGAAGCGGGCTCACTTAGTAAAGCAATTTCGATTTTAGGTGAATACGGCTTCAACCTGCGCGCTCTTAAGAGCCGACCCACAAAGGACCTTAGCTGGGAGTATTATTTCTATGTAGAAGGCGAGGGCGATATTGCAGGAGAAGCAGGCAGACCTGCAAGAGAAGCGCTAAAGCAAGAGTGCAGTAATTTAAAAATAGTGGGCACATATGAAAAGGAAATCTCACTTCGTTAGAAAAGAGGAAGCAAAGTGATTATTCGTGTAGATTTAGGGCAGAACAGCTACAATATTCATTTAGAGCGGGGTGCACTCTCTCGTGCGGGGAAATATATGAATCTCAACCGCCGAGTACTTGTGGTAACCGATTCGGGTGTTCCTATTGAATATGCCAATGCTATAGTGGCACAGGCAAAAGAGCCTACACTTTGTGTAATAAAGCAGGGTGAAGCTTCAAAATGCCTTGACACTTGGGCACAGCTTCTTCACCTGATGACCGAAAAGGGTTTTACCAGAAGCGACTGCGTTGTGGCGGTTGGCGGCGGTGTTGTAGGTGACCTTTCGGGCTTTGCCGCAGCCGCATATATGCGAGGAATTGATTTTTACAACATCCCCACCACTGTGCTAAGTCAGGTGGATTCATCTATAGGCGGTAAGGTGGCAATAGATTTTGAAAACTATAAAAATATTGTAGGTGCATTTCATCAGCCAAAGGCAGTAATTGTAGACCCCGAAACCCTAAAAACCCTTCCCGACAGACAGATAACAAACGGGCTTATAGAGGCATTAAAAATGGCAATGACCTTCGATAGTGACCTTTTTGAGCTTTTTGAAAAGGGTAATATTTACGAAAATATAGATAAAATAATTGAAGGCTCTTTGAATATTAAAAAAGCAGTTGTAGAAGAGGATGAAAAAGAGGCAGGGCTCAGGCGTGTGCTTAATTTTGGGCACACCGTTGCCCACGCGATTGAAAGCAACTGTGGTCTGGAGGAGCTTTATCACGGCGAATGTGTTGGCCTTGGTATGCTGGCTATGTGTAAGGGAGAAATACGTGAAAGGCTGTTTAAAATTTTAGAAAAGCTTAATGCACCCCTAAAATTTACTTACGATATAGAAAAATTAACCGAGGCAATGCGACACGATAAAAAAATGTCGGGTGATAAAATCGCAGTTGTTTATGTAGAAAAAATTGGCGAATTCAAACTAGAAACAATAAGCTTCAATGAGCTTAAAGAAAGAATGAAAGGGGTGCTGAATGTATGAAAAACACCTTTGGTAACAACTTTACCGTAACTTTGTTCGGTGAAAGTCACGGAGTGGGAATTGGCGCGGTAATAGATGGTATCGCACCGGGAATTCCTGTGGATGAGGAATATATAAAATTAAGGCTTTCTATGCGTCGTCCGTCGGGTGCCATATCGACCTCTCGCAGAGAGCCCGATGAGTTCACGATTCAAAGCGGTGTTTTTGAGGGCTATACTACAGGCACACCCATATGTATTGTTATACCCAATGTTAGCCAGCACAGTAAGGATTACAGTGAAACTCGTTCTAAAGCCAGACCGGGTCATGCAGATTTTACTGCATACTGTAAATATCACGGCTTTGAGGATTATCGCGGTGGCGGCCATTTCAGTGGAAGAATAACTGCAGCACTGGTGGCTGCGGGAGCTATTGCGGAGTTGGCACTTAAAAATAAGGGTATTTCTATCGGCACGCACATAAAAAGCTGTGCAGGTGTAGAGGATAGAGATTTTCTCGATTTAAAAACCGATATTGAAGCCCTTGCGACAAGGGATTTCGGTGTGTTAGATATGAAAATAGCCGAGGAAATGACCGAAAAAATCGAAAAGGCTAAGCAAAATCTCGATAGCGTAGGCGGAGTGCTGGAAACTGCCGTATTAGGAATGCCTGCAGGTGTGGGTGAGCCTTGGTTTGACACGGTAGAGGGTGTTCTTTCCCACGCGTTGTTCAGCATACCCGCAATAAAGGGCATTGAATTTGGGCTGGGTTTCCGTTTTTCTGAACAGTTCGGTAGCACTGCTAACGACCCATTTGGAATAGACGAAGAGGGCAACATCATAACCACAAAAAATTCCAACGGCGGCATCAACGGCGGTATTACAAATGGTATGCCCATTATCTTCAAGTGTGCCGTAAAGCCAACCCCTTCTATCGCTTTGGCTCAGGACACAGTTGATTTTATAAAGAAAGAGAACACAAGGCTCGAAATTAAGGGTAGGCACGACCCTTGCATAGTGCATAGAGCTCGCATTGTGGTAGAATCGGTAACGGCTATTGCCCTTTATGATTTGCTTGCCACTCGCTATGGAACGGATTATTTAGCATAAGATATCGGGAGTACATAAATGGAATACGGATGTATAGGTGAGCATTTAACCCATAGTTTTTCAAAGGAAATTCACTCATTGCTTGCCGATTATAAATATGAAATACGGGAAATCCCAAAGGATAAGCTTGATGAGTTTATGATGCAAAGGGACTTTCGTGCAATAAATGTAACTATACCCTATAAGCAGGCGGTAATTCCCCATCTGTTTTGGGTTTCTGAAACAGCGCAAAAAATCGGTGCAGTTAACACCATTGTAAATCGTGACGGTAAGCTATACGGATACAATACCGATTTCTACGGACTAACCGCGCTTATTAACAAAAACGATATTTCGCTTGCTCAGAAAAAGGTTTTAATTTTAGGCTCAGGTGGTACTTCGAAAACCGCAAACGCGGTGGCAGAGCACCTAGGCGCTAAGGAAATATATACCGTTTCCCGCAAGTCGGACAAGGGCTTGATTACATACGAAGAAATGTATGATAACCACACCGACGCCGATGTGATTATCAACACTACGCCTGTGGGAATGTTCCCAAATATAAATGCTCAACCCGTTGAGCTTAATCGGTTTTCTTTACTTTCAGGAGTTGTGGATGCTATATACAATCCTCTTCGTTCAAGACTTGTTTTAGAGGCGGAGTCCTTAGGTATCAGGGCTACAGGTGGGCTTTATATGCTTGTGGCGCAGGCGGCATTTGCAGTTGAAAAATTTATTGGCGCCCCACTTTGTGAAGAGAAAATTTCAGAAGTATATAACTCTTTGGTTTCTCAAAAAATCAATATTGTTTTAACGGGTATGCCCGCTTGCGGAAAATCCACAATAGGTGCGAAGCTATCCCGCATTACAGGTAAGCCTTTTATAGATACCGATAAGCTTATTGTAAAACGCGCAGGGAAACCCATAACCGAAATTTTTAAAGAGATTGGGGAAGAGGGCTTCCGAAAGCTTGAAGGAGAAGTAATCGCCGATATTGGAAATATTGGCGGCCATATAATCGCAACAGGCGGCGGCGCCGTTTTAAGTCAAGAAAATATTAAGAATCTTAAAGCCAACGGCAGAATTTATTATATCGACAGACCTCTCGATTGGCTGGGTGCTACCAGCGACCGTCCCTTATCCTCGAATCGTGAGGATTTGGCGAAGCGATATTTTGAGCGGTATGAAATATATAAAACCACAGCCGATGTAACCGTGGCAGCAGTTGATGATTTAGAAAGTAACATCAACTTAATTTTAAAAAGTATGGATGGCGAAACCTGATGACTGTTGAAATAAAAAAAGGCAAACCCAAAGGTGTAGTTTCCGCACCACCCTCAAAAAGTATGGCGCACCGATACCTTATATGTGCCGCACTGGCAAAAGGGAAAAGCGTTATTCACAATGTAAGCCTTTCTAAGGATATTGAAGCCACAATCGGCGGTCTTCGTGCTCTGGGTGCAGAAATCACTCTGAGCGGCAGTGATGTTAATGTAAAGGGGATTGAAAACTTTGCAATCTCTCCAGATGTGTTTTGTGATGAAAGCGGCAGCACCCTTCGTTTTTTACTACCGATATGCTTGGTCGGTGGGGGAAAGGCAACCCTTCGCGGCTCCGAAAGACTTATGGAAAGACCCCTTAAGGTTTATGAGGATATATGCCGTAATCAGGGCATAAAGCTTTATAAAGAAAAGGGTGCCATTTATCTTGAAGGCAGGCTTAAATGCGGAGATTATCCTGTGGCGGGTAATATAAGCAGTCAGTTTATCAGCGGTCTGCTTTTCAGCCTTCCGTTACTTTCGGGGGGCAGTAAAATAGTTGTAACAACAGCTCTTGAAAGCCGACCCTACATAGATATGACCTTGCAGGCTTTAAGGGAGTTTGGAGTTGAAATTGAATTCTCAAATAACTGTTTTGTAATACCAAACAATTGCAAAATCAAGCCCGCAGAGGTAACGGTGGAGGGGGATTATTCCAATGCCGCTTTTTTCGAAGCACTTTCTCTGCTTCACGGCGGAGTTGCTGTTACAGGGCTTAACGAAAGCAGTCTGCAGGGCGATAAAATTTATCGTGAGTATTTCCAAAAAATAAAAGGCGGTAATTCCATTTTAGATATAACCGATTGCCCCGATTTAGGTCCTGTTCTTATGGCAGTGGCGGCAGCAATGGGCGGTGCTGAATTTTGCGGTACTGCTCGCTTAAAGATAAAGGAAAGCGACCGAGGAGCCGCTATGGCAGAGGAACTGAAGAAATTTTGCATCAATACCGAAATCGGAGAAAACACCATAAAAGTATCGGGCAATTTACATATCCCTAATGCTAAGCTTTGCGGTCATAACGACCATAGAATTGTTATGTCCTTGGCGGTGCTTTGTACGCTCACGGGCGGAATTATAGAGGGCTCTGAGGCGGTAGATAAAAGCTTTCCCGATTTTTTTGAAAAGCTTTCAGAGCTTGGAATAGAGGCGAATATACTTGGAACTTAATAAAGAAAGTAATATACTTATAGTAGGTTTAGGCTTGCTGGGTGGCTCATATGCTATGGCACTAAAGAAAAAGGGATATAAAGTATCAGCCATTACAAAGGAGCAGGAATCTGTGGACTATGCTCTGTCTCACGGTATTATTGACTATGGCACCACCGAGGTAGAGAAGGAATTAGTGGCAAAGGCAGATATAACAATATTTGCGCTGTATCCTACCGTGTTTGTGGATTGGATACAGAAATACGGAAGTCTTTTTAAATGCGGCGCTGTTATTACCGACGTAACCGGTGTAAAAAGCAGCATAGTTTATAAAATTCAAAGCATACTTCCCGATGAAGTAGAATTTATTTCGGCTCACCCAATGGCGGGTAGAGAGGTGCAGGGTGTAGAAAACAGTGACGACAGTATTTTCCGCGATGCCAACTATATTGTTTGCCCCTCGGAGGAAAACTGTGCCGAATCAATTGAACTTTGTAAACAGTTAGGTAGGGAATTGGGATTTGGCAACATTTCTGTTATAAGCGCTGAAGAGCACGATGGAATGATAGCCTTTCTCTCTCAGCTTACCCACTGTATTGCAGTATCGCTGATGTGCAGTAACGATAATGAACTGCTTGTTGAATATACAGGTGACTCTTTCCGTGACCTCACCAGAATTGCAAGGATAAATGAAAATATGTGGACAGAGCTTTTTATGCTGAACAAAAGAGCCCTGCTTCAGGAAATGGATAGATTCACAAACACATTTTTAAAGCTTCGCCAAAGCCTTGAAGATGGAGATATAGAAACAATGAAGGAAATGATGCGCACCTCAACTCAGCGCAGAATGCTATTTGATAAAAAGGAGAAATCACAATGAATATGAAATTCGAAAGAAAGCTGCCTATTCCCCAACTTATAAAGCAGGAGTATCCCTTAACTGCGAATATGGAGGAAATCAGAGATATAAGAGCAAAAGAAATTAAAGATGTATTTTGCGGAGAATCCCAAAAATTTATTTTGGTTATTGGCCCTTGCTCGGCAGATTCTAAAGAGCCGGTGCTTGATTATATATCTCGTTTGCGCAGGGTTGAGGATCAGGTTAAGGATAAAATAATCATAATCCCAAGAATTTACACAAACAAGCCCCGTACTACGGGTGACGGATATAAA
>JAZNRT010000049.1:0-42894 GCA_045590875.1 Acutalibacteraceae bacterium | reverse complement strand
CCGGAAATATACCAAACTAATTCGTCAGCTTCGTTTTTAGCGGGATAAAATTCAAAGGTTCCGTTATTGTTTTTTAAGGTAATTTTTTTAGCCTTTTCGGAAGTATAATCGGTAACGGCTATTGACGTGTCCTCTACCTCGCTGGTCGTGCTGACTGCAGAGCTGCCGGAGGAGCCTGATGATTTTCCGAAAAATTTATTTATAAGCACTGTTGATAAAACAAGCAAAGCCACAATTATTAAAGACAAAACCGTACGCAAAACAATTCCTGCGCCTTTTTTGCTTTTCTTTTGCTTTTTATGCTCTACCTGTGGTTTGGAAAATACCGACGAAGCGTTTATTTCCTCCTCACTCATTTGGGTAAAGCCGTTGGTGCTTTTGTTGTTTGTTTCAGACATAGTATTCCTCACTGTAAGTTTTTCTTTTTCATTACCGAACCCATAACCAGAAGTCCAAAAAGCAACACAATAAACGCTGCAACAGAAATTATCGCAACCTTTAATATATAGCTGGTTTTTAGCCCTGATGTGGTGTCATAGCCCATATCTGCAAGCCCTACGGCATATTTCCCTAAGCCTGATTCCTCACTTCTGTGGTGATGGTTAAGCTTTTCTAAAAGCTCGGCTGTAAGCTCAAAATTTCCGTTTAGCTCGCCTATATAGTCTTTATTGGATTTTGGATTTTGCAGAGCCATATAGTTGGTTATAAAATCTACAGATGCTCCAACCACAACACTGCTGGCGTTATAATCCCCTGATGATTTTTGAGAAAGGGTGAGCAAAGGGTATGATTGGTGGTTTTGGGTGCCTGTGGTGTCTTCAAACAAAAATCCTATCTGCTCTGTTTTTGGCAGTTCATTTACCTTATCAGATTTTGTTTTCAAAAGCGTTTTAACTTTTACACTTATGTTTGATTTAACAACGGAAAGTGGGGTGCATTCGTTCATAATGTAGAAGCCGCCGTTTGTGTCGGCATCAGCTGTATACTCAGAGCCGTTAGAAATCGCCACAAGCTGAGAGTTTTTAGCAAAATAGCCATCTTCTTCGGTGCAGTTAAGCTTGTTCTGTCCATTAACTGCCACTCCCCATTTTTTTAAAAATGAATGCAGATTAGGCAAATCAATATAATTAGCCGAGCAGAAATACATAACGGTTTTGCCATACTGCCCGCCATTTTCCAAAAAGGTATTAAGCAGCACTATTTCTTCCAAAGTTACATCACGCATAGGTGCTGCTATAAAAATCATATCGTAACCGTTAAGCTTTTCGTCCTTTAGGGATATATTATCAAAATTATAACGCTTTCCGCTTAAATAAGATTTTAAATGCTTGATATTATCCTCACTGCACAAATCTTTAATATAAGCTACATTGATATTGCGGAATATTCTTAAGCTTTCAAGCTTACCCACCAAAATCTTTTCAAGATTAACACCCGTGATTTTATTTTTGCCGCTTTTGGTTTCCTTTGCTTTAAACAATTTTTCTAGCTCTATAACGGTGCGGCGGGTTGTGGGTGAGCCTTCGAAGTTGGAATAGCAGGTTACGAACAAATCTCCATACTTTAAATCGTAATCGGAATATTCCTCTAAAAAGCTATAAGATGTGGTGGAAAAGGGGTCTATAAAATCAAGCTTTACATATTCGTTAAGCTCGGAGATGGTTTTTAATGTGTTAATAAATGTGTAGTAATCGCTCTTGGTGTCGGTGTAAAAATCGTTGTAATATTCCACATATGTTCCGTCTACAAAATCCCGTTGGCTGGAAATGAGCGTAAGAGTAACATCGCCATCTAAAGTGGCAAAGAAATCCTTAGTGGACTCAGCCAAAGTAACGGGGGTATATTCCACTCCCTCATCGGGGATTTCATTGTAGGGGGTGTGGGTAGACACCGACTCCTCGGATTCTGCACTTTGGGTAACATCTTCATCGGCGAAAAGTGGGGTTGCTCCTTGAATTCCGTTGATTTCTATTGCCGATACCGGCACAACGCATATGCCAAGACTCAAGAGGGCACAAATCAGCCCTTTAACAAACCGCAGGCTCAAGCTATGCCCTCCTTTCTGTTTGTTTTTTGGTGATTTATCAATAATTCTTTCTTCTGATATAAACAAATATGGCTGTGGCAATTAGTCCTAAGGGGATAAGTCCCACAAAAATTATTGCAATTATAATGTTTTGTGCATTTGTGGTGGAGGTGGTGAACATACCCGATGTGTCCGCAAGCACCTTTGTTTCCATAACGAACTTATCCTCGTCATTACGTGAAGTGTTATTAAGCACGTTAATTAAAAGGGCGTAGTTACCGTTGTCGGATTTGGTGGTGGTAAAGCTGTTGGTAAGAAAATCTGCCGAAGAGCAAACAATCACATTACTTTTACTGCCCTCATATTCATCCTTCGAAATCATCATAGCGGGGAAATTGTTGCCGGCACCCGATGCTTCCCAAGAGGAATCGTCAATCGGTTTTTTATAAGTGGACATATCTGAGGTTTGTAAAATAGCCTCTACACTTCGGGTATCCTTTGCCTCATACACGGCGGAAATAGGAACCATATAATTTGCAATATATCCATAGCTGCTGTTATCTACACTTGAGGTGTAATCGGTAAGCATTGATTCAAGGTAGATGTTTGTGCGGTCGGTGGAGTAATAGCGGCTATCCTTAGAATAATAGGTGTAGCCCTTTTCTACTGCTATTCCCCAATCCTCTAAAAATGCATAGAGATTGGGCAAATCGGGAGAGGTTGCTGAAGCAAAGAATAAAAGAGTCTTTCCCTTTTTGCCGTCATTCTCCAGCCACTGGGAGATTGCCTTGATTTCCAAAGTAGTATAGTCGTCAATCGGGGCGCAGATTATCATAACATCATATTTTGAAAAGTCGGTGTTTGTAATTGTTCCACAGGTTTCTAAGGTTATTGCATTATCTGCACAGACCTTTTTAAAATCCTCAACATAAATTGAATTGCTGTTGGCGGTTATAACGGCAGCGCTTATGCTTGTGAGATTAGCGGTTTTGAAAATACCGTTGGCAACCGCTTGCTCAATATTGTTGCCCTTAACTGTTTGGGTCACGGCGTAGCCCATAGCCTCGTAATAGCCTGTGTCGTCTTCGGACTCAAGCTCGTAGCAGTCACTGAGGCTGATAATTCCCCTACGGGGGGCTTTAACTTCGCCATCTACATAACACTCTACCAATATATCACCATAATTAAGGGAAGATGTATCTACATCTTCAAAAGCTTCTAAAACCTGACTTACCACCTGCTGATTGGTGGCATCTAAAAATTCAACTGTTATATTCTTATTGTACTTATTATACTGCTTAAGCAGGTCGGCGGTCTGCTTCAAATAATTGCCGCCTGTGGCATCGTAAATCTGAGTTGTGTTATAAATAACGCTGGCATTGGTGTAATTCTCCTCGCTAAAAAGAACGCTGAGCTTCACCTTGTAATCCACACCTTTGATAAACTCTATATTTTCTTCATTCACGGTGTACATTTTATCGGTTGTGAAGTCCACTGTTAAGGGATAGCGTTCACAAACAACGCTTACTACAGCGTTAATAAGAACTATAAGAGCAATAAAAATTGCGGTAATGGCCGTGGCATAGGTGCCGTATTTTAAGCGGAAAGCACTGCGTAGCTTCTTTTCTTTAATCACTCCTGCCGTCGGCTCCTCAGCGGGTCTGAGTGCTGCCTCCTCTGAAGCTTGAACCTCTGTATCTGCAAGGGCTTCCTCCACAGTAGATTCTTCTGAAATCTGGAGGTCAGTATCATTTAACTTTTTCTCGTTATCCATTATAGGCACCTCCCTTAAGACCAACGTTTTTTCTCAAGCATTCTAACGGTTAAGAATAAAAATACCGCCGCAACACTCAGGAAAAATATAAGATTAGAAAAATCCAAAACGCCTGTGGCAAAGCTTTCATAACGAGTTGTAAAGGAAAGCTTTGCTACTATTCCTGCAAAAAACTCGGAGCTTATTGCAGAGGCAATTGTATCCATAAGCATAATACCCAACACTGCACCAAAGGAAACTATAGCAGATACCAGCTGACTTTCGGTAAGGGACGAAATGAAAATGCCCACCGCAATGAGAGCTGCACCGAGAAGCAGAGTTCCCAGAAGATTGCCGATATAAACTATCCAGTTTGGGGTGGTGTAAAGTGCAAATATAAGCTGATTGACTAATGTTAACAAAAAGCAAAGACCAAACATTGCCAGGGCTGCAAAGAACTTGCCCATAACTATTCCCCAAAGGCTTACAGGAGCAGTAAGGAGCGCTTGGTCTACCTTTAAACGCTTATCCTCACTCATAAGGCGCATTGTGAGAATAGGGCAAATAAACATTATGATATTCATCATATAAGAGAACAGCGAGTACATATCGCCGTATGCATTAGAAAAAAGGTAGTAAAAGAAAAATCCTTCAAACAAAGCGAACACGGTGAAAACCACATAGCCTAAAGGTGAAGCAAAGTAGCTTTTCATTTCGCGTTTAAAAATTGCACTCATTGTTTATTCCTCCTCTGCTGAATTTGTGCCTTCTTCGGTAAGGCGCAGGAATATCTGCTCAAGATTAAGCTCCTGGGCACTTAAGGAAAGCACTGTAAAACCTTGCTCTATCAAACGGTTTATAACGGTGGCGCGAACATCGGCACCGTCGGCAACATCTATTGTGTAATCAAGGCAATCCTGCTCGATGGAATCTACACAGTATACATCCTTTACTCCGCTGATGTTGCCTATCAGCTTCATAGCCGATACCTTTGCATCAGAGCCTGTTGCCTTTATCCTCAAAGACAGGGTGTTGCTGCCTGAAATCATTCGGGAAAGCTCACCTGCGGCACCGTCAGCTATAAGGCTGCCGTTGTTTATAACGATTATTCTGTCGCAAACCGACTGAATTTCCGAAAGAATATGGGAAGAAACTATAACCGTGTGGTTTCTGCCTAAGTGATGTATAAGATTACGGATTTCTATAATCTGCTTGGGATCAAGGCCAACGGTTGGCTCGTCGAGTATGATAACATCGGGGTTCCCCAGCAGTGCCTGAGCAATACCTACCCTTTGGCGGTAACCCTTTGAAAGATTCTTAATAAGTCTGTTATATACATTATCAATTTTTACAAGGCTGCAAATCTCCTCAATATGTGGCGCGCGGGGCAGGCGCACCTTTTTAAGGTCGTACATAAAATAAAGATATTCTTTAACCGTCATATCAGGGTAAAGGGGTGGGAGCTCAGGAAGATAGCCGATATGCTTTTTAGCCTCGGCGGGGCTAGTTAATATATCATAGCCGTTTATTTCTACCGAGCCTGCGGTCATAGATATATAGCCTGTCATAATATTCATTATTGTGGATTTACCGGCGCCGTTAAGGCCGAGTAAGCCCAGAACTTCTCCGTCTTCAACAGTGAAGCTGACATTTTTAACAGCAATGTGACTGCCGTATTTTTTTGAAAGATTTTTTATTTCTATCATTTCTTGCCCTCCGTTTGGGTATTACTAAGCACAAAGCCAATAATATGCTACCAAATAAATATAGCGAAAATATGAACATATATTAAACGATACTCATACACTGTACATTATACAATAACGATACGCATTTATCAAGATTTTTCTGCCTTATTTTTCCCGAAAGGGTATAAACCGAGAATAAAGCAGAACAATAACATTAAGGAGTGATATCTATGATAGAACAAGATACTATTAAGCTGTTGCGAGAATGTGACGCAGGCATAAAAATGGGCGTGGCTTCCATAGATGATGTTCTGGATTATGTGAATGATGCAAGTTTTCGGAAATATCTTTCGGAATGCAAAGCAGAACACGAAAAGCTAAAGGAGGAGATTACAGAGCTTTTAGACAAGTACCACGACGACGGCAAGGAGCCTAATCCAATGGCAAAGGGTATGTCATGGATAAAAACCAATGTGAAGCTGATTGTTAATGAATCCGACGAAACTATTGCCGACCTGATGACCGATGGCTGTAATATGGGTGTAAAATCTCTCAACAAGTATTTAAACAAATACGAGGCGGCCGATGAAGTAACCAAGGATATTACAAAAAGGCTTATAAATCTTGAAGAGAGGCTTGCAGTGGATATCAGAAAATATTTGTAAGAGCTACTCTTTTATATAAAAACGGTGACCTTAGCAGTACTGCTGCAAAAGGTCACCGTTTTAGCTTTTATTTATTTTTTCCAGGTTCTGGGGCTGAACATCACAAGCAACGGCAAAAGCTCCAATCTTCCAAGCAGCATATCTGCAGAAAAAACAAGCTTTGAAAAGGCGCTGTAGCCACCGAAGTTGCCGGTTGCTCCAACAACTTCCAGGCCGGGACCTATGTTGTTAAGTGTGGCAATAACTCCCGAAACATTACTTACAATATCCATTTTATCTATAGAAATAAGCAATACCGATATTACAAACACAATTATATAAATCACAAAATACGAGCAAATATTCCTGATTATCTGTTCACTTAAAGGTTTGCCGTTAAGCCTGAGTGTTCGAACTTCATTGGGTTTTGCAGTATAGCGAATTTCACGAAGTCCTACCTTGGCAAGAATTATAATACGTGCAACCTTAATACCTCCACCGGTGCTTCCAACGCTGGCACCTATGCACATAACAATGAGCATAATCATTCGGGAAAGCTCAGGCCAACTATTAAAATCCACAGTGACAAAGCCTGTGGTGGTCATAACGCTGGAAACTTGAAAATATGCCCCCAACAGTGCCTCGCCAAGATTGGCGCACTGTCCTAAAATATTAACTGCTATTATAATGGTAGAGAAAATCATAATACCCATATATACACGCAATTCCTCGTTTTTGAAGAACTCCTTAAAATGCTTTGCCAAAAGCAGATAATAGCAGCTGAAATTGATACCAAAAAGGGTCATAAATATAGCGACAGTCAACTGAATTGCAGGGCTATAGCTTGCAAAGGAATCGTTAAGAGTGCCGAAACCGCCTGTACCCGCTGTTCCTAAAGCTGCACATATTGCATGGAATACAGGCATTTTAAGGATTGCAAGAATTATAAACTCCAAAACCGTTAGACAAATGTATATTATATATAATATTTTTGCAGTGCCCTTGGTGCTGGGTATGAGCCTTGAAACATCATGACCTGGGCTTTCGGCTTTCATAATATATATGTTTCCGCCCCCTGAAGCCACCTTTACAATAGCCAACACAAAGACAAGCACACCCATACCGCCTAACCAATGGGTAAAACTGCGCCAGAGAAGGGTTGCATGGGAAAGTGCCTCTACATCGGATAGCACGGTAGCTCCTGTGGTGGTAAAGCCTGAAACTGTTTCAAAAAAGGCGTCGATATAGGTGGGAAATTCCCCCGAAAGCCACATGGGAATAGCACCAAAAACACTGAGGGTAATCCAACCCAAAGCAACTGTAATTAAGCCCTCTTTTGAAAAAATTGTGCGGTTATCTGCCTTTATCCGTGTAAGCCCCAAGCCTATTACAGCAACCAATAGAGAAACTGCAACGTAATATTTAAGCACGGTTTCCCCATATATAATTGCGGTGAGGGCAGGCACAAGCAGCATAATGCTTTCAAGCAGTAGCAATAAGCCAAGGGAATAGACTATAAGTCGTCTGTTCATTATTCATTCTCCAATATGTCATCTATGCTGTCCAATCCAGAACGGGTAGTTACAACTATTACTGTATCGCCAATCTCCAAGGTATCCGAGCCGCGAGGAGTGATAATCTGTCCGCGACGATTTATGCTTGCAACAATAACATCACTCATAATGTTGAGTTGGCTTAAGGGTATACCTGTGAAGCCTGTGTGAAGAGTAGTAACAGGGAATTCAAGTGCCTCCGCCTTGCCCTCTGCTAGTTTATAAAGGGTAAGCACATCGGTGCCTTCGGAATTCTGCTTCGCGCGTACATATCTTAAAATATGGTTTGCTGCAATTTTTTTAGGATTAACCACGCTTCCAACCTCAAGCGGACGCACAAGGTGGGTGAGCTCGGTGCGATTGATTTTGGTTATTGTTTTAATTTTAGGCGAAATTGTACCTGCATAAAGAGAGGTGATGATATTTTCCTCGTCGATGCCTGTCATACAGCAAAGAGCATCGGTATCGCGAAGACCCTCCTCCGCCAAACGCTGATGATTTGTGCCGTCGCCTAATATAACTGTGGCATCGGGCAGATATTCAGCAATTCTTTCTGCCACTGTGGGATTTATTTCGATTATAGAAACATTAAGATGCTGCTTTTGCAGAAGCTCAGCCAGATAATAAGTGGTGGTGCCGCCGCCGATAATTATTACATTGTGAACACCGGTGGTTTTAATGCCCATCTCCTTAAAGAAGGCACTCATACGGTCGGGTTTGCCGATAAGCATAAGTATATCGTCTTCACAGAATACAAAATCACCGTAGGGAATCAGTACCTCACCGCCGCGCTGAACACCACAAACGAGCAACGGGTTCTTTATTTTGGAAAACACTTCATTTACCGATTTGTCGCAAAACGGACCGTCTTTTTCCACAGCGTATTCTATCAGCTCCACCTTGCCTTTTGCAAAGGGTTCAACATTTTTCGCAAGGGGGAACTTTAAAATTCTGGAAATTTCTCTTGCAGTTTCCTTTTCGGGGTTAATGCAGAGAGACAGCCCCAGATCCTCACGGATAAGGTGTATTCCCTCAATATATTCCGGCTTTCTTGCGCGAGCTATTGTGTTTTTTGCGCCTAATTTTTTGCTCATTAAGCAACAGGTGAGATTTATTTCATCATTACCTGTAAGGGCGATTACCAAATCCGCCTCGCCACAACCTACTTCACGCAGTATAGCATGGTCGGTAGCGCTACCCACAATACCCACAATGTCAAACTGACCAAGGGCGGTATCAACCTTTTTTGCATCAATATCAGCGACAGTGATTGAATGACCTTCGGCTGTGAGCTGTTCCACAACCTCAAGACCAACCTTGCCAAGACCGATTACAACTATTTTCATAAAACTTACCTCATACTGAATAGATAATGAAAGTATATCACAATAATTCCCAATTTACAATACACCCTTTTGATAAAGACCTCTGGTGTAATTTTTGCAAATTAGGGTGCCATTGCAAAAGGCACTTAATATATCTTCGCACTCAGCTTTAGTTTCGGTTGTAAAACGAAGTGTGAAAAAATCCAACTCCGAAAATTCATTCAGCCTATCGGCAAGGAAGGTGGGAACAGAATTGTAAATTTCACAGTAACCGCCTCTGCAATATACGGGGAAGGATAGCCCCTTGCGGTCTGTAATTTCGTGGCTACACCCCTTGCAATCTCCGCTTTTTAAAGGGCAGTTGCGGGTGAGCATCAAGGGGATTCTGCCATAAAGCTCTAAGCCTATAGGGAGTTGATTTTCGAAAAATTTCAGCTCCTGTTTTTTGGTTTCCAGAGAGAGCAGAGCGGCTTTAGCGCCCATTTCTGATGCTACATCTAAGGAATAGGAGTTTAATATATTAACACCGCTGCCTGCAATAAAGGGAATATCATATTCTTTAGCCAAATGAATTGCCGCAAGGTTGCCCACAAGCACTGCTTGGGATTTTTCTTTAGCGAGCATAAAGCATTTATCTATAAAATTTTTATTGCTCATTCCTCTTGGAATATCTGCAATTACGGGTATTTCCCCCTTATATTCTCCAAGCTGTTCGGCGGGCAGAACAATAGCGTCCAAGCCCGATAGATTTTCAGGAATTTGCTTAATATTCATAAACTGTGCCACGGCTTTTGGTTTTACTTTGCTTGGTTCTCTTTTTCTACCGCAGACTTGAGGCAAAGCCGCTATAGAATATTTGGGTGCCTTCGACCTAAGGGAATTCAGCTTCTCAATCGCCGCTCTTCTAAGGGAATTAAGCTCTCCGGAGGTAATTGCTATACCCTGAGGGAAGTCGCTTGTAATTCCAACAGGAATATAAGGGGTTCCACCCAAGCGGTAGAGCTGGTTTTTTAGTCGCTCTATATCGAGAGGCCTTGTTTTGGCAGGCTCAGGAATGCTTCCCGATACCGTAACACTCAGGTTGTCATTAAAAACAGTAAGCCTGATTGGTTCACCCCATTTGCAGGCGAAATGAAATTTAACAGGCACCGACTGCCTTTCGGCTCTGTAAATTGCGTGTATTTTATTTTGCACCTCTTTACTGGCTATGGTATCCTCTTCGGTTCTAACACCAAACATAGCCATGCCGAGATTGGCTTTGTAATAACCATCGGTAAAGCCACTGCGGGAGAAAACATCACGGCAAAGTGCCATAAGTTCGGGGTCGGGCTTTTTATTATCCACCGCGCTGCGTGCCGCTGCTGTAACGGCGGCAACATATTCAGGAGTCTTCATTCTGCCCTCTATTTTAAATGAGCAGACCCCCATGTCCTCTAATTCCTCTATATATTGAATAAGGGAAAGGTCGCGAAGACTAAGGGAATATTCACCCTTTTCACTTTTCCAAGGCAATCTGCAGGTGCCTGCGCACAAGCCTCGATTACCGCTTCTGCCACCTAGCGCGGCACTCATAAGGCACTGCCCCGACATACACATACAAAGTGCCCCGTGAAGAAAAACCTCAACCTCTATATTTAATTCCTTAGCAGTGTTGCAAAACTCCTGCAGTTCAGCCTTCGACATCTCGCGGGAGGGCACAACACGGCAAAAGCCAAGTTTTTTTAGCTCGAACAGCGCTTCCTTTGTGTGAACGGTAAGCTGAGTTGAGGCGTGAAGTGGCAGGGTGGGATATTTTTTATGAAGTGCTTTGGCAAGGCCCAAATCGGCAAGAATCACACCGTCGACACCCGCCTCTACGGCACTGTCTGCCACCGCAACCGAAGAGCTGAATTCTTGGGTGTAAATCAATGTGTTTAATGTTAGATAAACCTTTACTCCACGAATATGGCAATATTCTGCGGCGGCTCTCAAGGAATCGGGGGTGAAATTTTCGGCATTTCTTCGGGCATTGAAATTTGCGAGGCCTAAATAAACAGCATCTGCGCCTGAACGCACTGCCGCCTCTAGACTGGCTTTACTACCTACTGGGGAAAGTATTTCACTCATCGCGGCTCCATTTTGGTGCGAAGCTCACGATTTTCCAAAGTGATGCGCTGTATTTCCTGTCGGGCTTCACTTAGGCTTAATTTAGCCGCCGCCTCGGATTCAGCTGCACTTTTTGCCTTTATACGCAGTTCTTCACATTCCAGCCTTCTCTTTTTTGCCTCGTCGCAATATTGCAGTGCGGCAATAGAGGCAACCATTGTGGGTGAGAGATATTTATTCTCCTGCAACAGCCTGTTAATTCTGGCATTGACTTCTTCACCCAGAGCCTTGATGTAGGATTCCTTTTCTTCAGTATTTATTGTGTAGGTATTTCCGCCGATTTCAATTTTAACCTTGTTTGCCATTTTATTCACTCCCGAAAAATATATACATATATATAATAAACCATTTTCCTTTAAGAATAAAGAGTTTTTTACGGGAAATTTTAATAATGATAAAAATTCTGAGCCTTTGCAAAGCTCTAGGGGGAATTAAAAATAAAAAAACAAACCGTAAAAAGGCTTGTCGGCGGAGTGATTATAGGAATTGTAAACGGACTTTTCGGGGCAGGCGGCGGAATAGTAGCGGTACCAATTTTAAGAAAAAGCGGGCTTGACGACCGTGAGGCGCACGCTTCATCCGTGGCGGTGATACTGCCCATTTCGCTGATTTCACTAGTTTTATACCTTTGGGGCGGCAGGGTGGATTTTTCCGCAGGACTGCCCTATTTATTGCCTGGGGTTATAGGCTCTCTTTTAGGAACGCGGTTGCTTTCTAAAATATCGGGCGCGTGGCTTCACCGAGCCTTTGGGCTTCTGATAATATGGGCGGGGGTGAGATTTATTTTACGATGAATACTCTTTATATGTGGCTGGCGGGTCTGCTTTCGGGCATTATAGGCGCTATGGGTCTTGGTGGCGGCGGAGTGCTTATTGTATACCTCACCTTTTTTGCGGGCGTAAATCAACTAGAGGCACAGGGTATAAACCTTATGTTTTTTATCCCCATTGCTGTGCTTGCGGTTGTAATTTATGTAAGGCGGGGCAGTATAAAGCTTCGCCCCCTTATTCCCTATGTATTAATGGGTGTTTTGGGTGCGGTTCTTGGCACCTATCTTGGCAGTATTTTGGGCGAGGGCTTTTTGGGCAAACTGTTTGGAGCTGCGCTGATAATTTTAGGAATTAAAGAAGTTTTTAGAAAAGGCGAAGATAAAAAGGTTACCTCTAATAAAGACGCCTCGTAAAGAAGCAATCCTAGTTGCTCACTTTCCTTTAATTTTGTTTCAACCTGTTCTTCATTTCCTGCTTTTTTGTTTTCAAATCCTTATTGCTGATATCAATGTATATACATTCTTTACACAGCCCAACAATGTCAAGCTCAATTTTATCTAATATGCACTGTCCGTTATTTTCATATATACACAAATAATTTTCGCAATTCATTTAAATCACCTATAAAAGTATACACCAGCATTGCTAAAAATGCAACCAAAAGTGGTTATATAAATATAACCAAATTTGACATAATATAATTTTGGTGATGAAAATGTTTAAAATTGATAACGAATTAAAAAGCGCCAATGTTGCCCGTACTGTTAGGTTTACAGAAAATCTTTTTGAAAAACTTAACAGCGTTGCGAGCGAAAATAATGTTTCCTTTAATTCTTTGGTGCTGCAATGTTGCAAATATGCTTTAGATAATTTAAGCGAAGAAAAAAGTTTATAAAACCAAAACCACCTAAGCCTTTACACTTAAAAAGAAGCAGAGCATAAATATGCTCTGCTTCTTTCTCTATACCATTTCTAAAATAAATTTAATGCAATATTTAATTTATTTATTCGTTGTTTTACTGTTTTTAAGTTTGTAAATCTCCTCCACTGCAAAGGAAAGCTTGGTTATAACATTCTCTCTTTTGGGGTAGCAATAAAAGGAATCTTTGTCGGTTGAAATATCAATACAGTCCTGAGGCTTTATATAGCAGTAATCATATTCCACGTGAACTCCGTACATTCCTTTGGGCTTGCGCTGGATTTTATAATCCTCGCCTCTGTAATTGCCCTCCAGCACAAAGCCATCTTCGGCATTGTGACGAAGTATGGCTTTCCCTAAGGCCTCAAACTTCATACACCTTGGTAGTGAATACACCTCTACCTCGTCGCTGAAATTATATTCTCCCCTCTCGATTTCTGCCCTTACATTCTCCCTTTGCCACTCGAACCAATGGGGTATATGAGAAAATTCCGTTTCTCCCGAAAGAGCTTTCAGCGAGCCGTCGGTCTGCATTTCCCAACGCTTGCCACACTGTGTACAGTAAAGCTCAGCGCCCTCGCTTGCCATTTTATGCTCTGCTAAGCACTTGGGGCATTGATACAAAACCTTGCCCAGCCCCTCGGCGCGAAATGGCTCGGTAATCTCGATACCCTTTTCCTTTTGCCAGCGATATTCGTCGTAAGCCATAGCCTCTTTTACGGCGGTGTTTATCTCTTCCACCGTCATTTTTTCCACATCCTCGGCAGTGAGTACCTGAGTGAGGGTGGTGTGAAGAGGTACCTTGCGCACCTTTCTGAAATTCCAAAAGGGTGTTCTGAGATAGTTGCCGTGATGAAGCATAACCACCACAGGCACCTTGTTCATTTTTATAAGCTTACCTAAGGCATCGGGCAAAATTGCGGTGGTGCCTATTGGGGTATAGCGGGCTTCGGGGTACATACAAAGCACATCGCCCTTTTTTAAAACCTTGCGGATTGCTTTAATTAAGTGCAGGTCGTTTGTAAATTTTCGTTTGCAAATGCAACCAAGCAGCTCCATAAGCCAAGGGCGGCGGTAGTAGCCGTCTATTGTGGCAATATTGTTTACCCTATGGGGAAAGGTTGCAACAGCCGACAGTTCAAAATCAATAAAATAATGATGATTACTGAGCAAAATATAGGGAGGCTTGAGATTTTCCATATTGTTTTTTTCTATTTTATACTTAACACCCAGCAGAGCAATTTTGCTTACTATATAAAGCAAAAAGGTTAAAATTCTAGGCTGCCTTATGGGATATTTGGCTGTGTTATAATACTTTTTATTTTTATAATTTACTTCCATATTCATTTCTCCGCATTTAAAGTTCACCTTAATTATACTACGAAACCACGCCTTATACAACAGCTTTTATTTTCCTTAACACTGTGCTTTGCTTAAAACTTTTTCGGTTATGTATTCCGTATATTAGCAGCTAATCGTCGATATCAAAGGCTTCAAGACCTGTCTTTGCGGTGATTTTATTGTCGCCGTGACGGACAAGCATCATAGTAACAAATGCGGCGGCAGAAAACACGGCAGAGTATAAAAACAGAGATTTTTCGCTTACGTGGTCGTAAAGGAAACCCGAAAGCACGGGGGTTATTGTTTGTGCAGCCATACTGAAGGTGTAGTAAAGTCCTGTAAATTTGCCCACGTCGCCCGCACTGCACATCTCAACTGCCATAGGCAGACTGTTAACATTGATAGCCGCCCAGGCAATACCGATTAGCACAAACAGTACATAAAGAATCGGGTGGAAGCTGTCGGCGAAAAGGGTGTATAAAAATGCAGCGAAAAAGCTGGCGGCAAGCAGAACAACACCGAAAAGTATGGTTTTTCTTCTGCCTACTCTTGAGGCTATGGCACCGGCGGGGATATAGCTTACAATCGCGCCCGCTGTGGCAATAGTGAGGCAAAGAGTGGCATCGCCCACTGCCATACCCCACACACCCGTGGCATAGGTGGTAAACCAGGTGCTGACAGCATTGTAGCCTATGTACCAAAAGGCAATTGAAAAAAGCAGGAATATAAGGCTCTTTTTTACCTCTTTGGGCATTTTTTCACCCTTAGAGGTTTCTTCGGTTAATTGCTGTTCGGGGTGGGCGGCTTCGTATTGCTTTTGCTCTGCGGCAAGCTTCGGCTCGTTAATAAACATCAGAAGAATTAAAAGCGCCAGTATCATCATACCTGCAACAATTAGGAATATTGGTAGATAATTTATATGACTTAGCCCCTCAGTGCGGCCTTTTGAATAGAGAAAGCTTGTGATTATAAGATAGATAATTCCGCCCACTGCACCCATAAGGTTTATTATGGCATTACCCTTGCTTCTTAAGGGCTTGGGAGTAACATCAGGCATTAAAGCTACGGCAGGGCTGCGATATATTCCCATAGACACCAGTAAAAGTCCCAACACAACTATAAAGCCTATTGCCTTTATGGGCGAGGGTGAGGCGTAGTAGCTGTTATCTAAAATCGGCAAACAGCTCATAAAGAAAACTGCAAGCAGGGTGCCCACTAATATAAATGGCTTTCTGCGGCCCATAGGGCTGCGACAGCGGTCGGAAATACCTCCGAAAAGGGGCAGTAAGACTAAGGCGAGAATATTATCCGCCGCCATAATCACACCGGAAAAGGTCTTGTCCACCTGAAATGTACCCGACAGAATAAGGGGAACTAAACTATCGTACATCTGCCAGAACGCGGTGATAGACAGAAAAGCAAAGCCCACAAGCACTGTGCGTTTAACATTTAGTTTCATAAAATCTTCCTCCAAAAATGGGTGGTTTTAGCAATTGTTTTTTCAAAGTCATTATATCAACAAATAATATAAAAGTCCATTAAAAAATAATGCTTGCAAAATTATATTTTGTGTGTTATAATTCGGTATGTAAGAAATATGTTTTAAAGGAGAGTGGGGCGACCCACTCTCTTAGTTTTGTAAAAGGAGATAAGAAGTATGGCAAAGAATACGGCAGACCGCGTAGCAGAGCTTGTTCGCCCTGCAATTGAAGCGCTGGGGCTACAGCTTTGGGACGTGCGCTTTCTTAAAGAGGGGGCTTCCTGGTACCTGCGTGTTTATATCGACAGCGAAAATGGCATAGATATTAACAACTGCACCGATGTTTCCCACGCAATCGACCCAATAATTGATGAGGCCGACCCAATAAGTCAGGCATATTATTTAGAGGTTTGCTCACCCGGACTTTGCCGCGAGCTTAAAACCGACCGCCATTTTAACCTTATGGCAGGCAAAGAGGTTAAGGTTCACACCGTTCGCCCCGACGAAAAGGGTATTCGGGACCTTGCAGGTGTGCTGAAGGAAAGAAATAAGGAAGAGGTTGTTATTATTTGCGGCGGCGAGGAAATCAAAATCCCCCGCACCAATGTTTCCACAGTGAAGCTAGACGACGATAAGTTTTAATCTCAAGTAAACACAAACAATGCTTTTATAGAAGTTCATAATTACAATTAAATATACAGCCCGCCGCCTTCTGGGCGGTTGGCAACACTACAATGGAGGAATTAAGAAAAATGAGTGCAAAGAAAAATTCAAAGGTAACCGCAGAAATTATTGCCGCCATAAAGCTTATGGCAGAGGAAAAGGGCATTGAAGCACAGGTGCTTGCCGAAAAGATTGGCGCCGCTATTGCCACCTCCTGCAAGAAGGTATACGGCGGAAATGAAATCACCGATTGCGAAGTGGATATGGATAAGGATATCTTCCGCGTGTTTATCCGCAAAAATGTTGTAGAAGAGATTGAAAACGACTACACCGATATACTGCTTGACGATGCTAAAAATTATAATAAAAAGGCAGAAATCGGCGGAGTGGTTGAAATTGACTTGGACACAAAGAATTTCGGCAGAATTATTGCCCAATCGGCAAAGAATGTTATTCATCAGGGCATAAGAGAGGCTGAACACGGCAAAATATTAAGTGAATTCCAAAGCAAAACCAAGGAAATCGTTACAGCCGTTGTTCACAGAGTTGATCCCAAAACCGGCAACGCTACCATCACTATCAACGGCAGTGAAGCGGTGCTACTTAAAAAGGAACAGGTTCCCGACGAGGTTATTCGCGAGGGCGACCATGTGAAGGTTTACATTGTTGATGTACGCTCCACCGAAAAGGGACCCAAGGTTATGATTTCCCGCACACATCCCGGCCTTGTTACCCGTTTATTCGAATCAGAAGTTCCTGAAATTTACGACGGCATAATTGAAATTAAATCTGTTTCCCGTCAGGCAGGCTCTCGCACAAAGCTGGCTGTTTATTCAAAGGATGAAAGCATTGACGCAATCGGTTCTTGTATAGGTCAGCGCGGCGTGCGTGTTAACAGCATAGTAGAAGAGCTGGGCGGAGAAAAAATAGATATTGTTAAATATTCCGAGGACCCAACTGAATTTATTACTGAGGCACTTTCTCCCTCAAAGGTTGTAAGTGTTGAAATTTTGGATGAAGAGGCAAAATCCTGCCGTGTAACCGTTCCCGATTCGCAGCTTTCCTTGGCTATCGGCAACAAGGGTCAGAATGTTCGTCTTGCTGCAAAGCTAACAGGTTGGAAGATAGATATTCGCCCCGAAAGCGGCTTCTTCGGTGAAGAAACCGAAGAATAAGAATAATTAAAATAGTTTTCGGGAAAGGAGAAAATCATATGCAAAAGCAAAAAAAGATACCTATGCGTATGTGCAATGGCTGCGGCGAAATGTTTCCAAAACGCGAGCTTGTTCGGGTGGTGCGTTCCCCCGAAGGCGAGGTTTCGCTAGACCTTGTTGGCAAGGCTTCGGGAAGAGGCGCTTACATTTGCAAAAATTCCCAGTGCCTCAAAAAAGCGGTTAAGTCAGGAAGAATGTCCCGCACCCTGCAGGTGAAAATTCCCGACGAAATATATTCCCGTATGGAATTGGAGATAAACGGTAATGGATAAATTTTTATCGATGCTGGGACTTTGCCGCAAGGCGGGCAGAATGTCCATTGGCTTTAACGATACAGCCGAAGCCGTGAGTAGACACAAGACCGTACTTATTTATATAGCCTCGGATTTATCTGCTAAAACCGAGAAGGAGCTTAATTTCATAACCAAGAACACAGCCATAGAGGTGATTCGTACAGGTTATGATATGCAAACCCTTTCCAATGCGGTTGGAATTAAAACAGGAGTTATTTCCATTAACGACGAGGGGTTTGCCAAGGCTTTAAAAACTAAATATCAGGGGGAAATTTAATTATGACAATAAAATACCGTGTTCACGAAGTAGCTAAGGATTTTGAGAAATCCAGCGAGGAAATTCTGGACATTTTAAACACCTACACTGAGGGCGAAAAGAAAAAAATGTCGGCACTTGAAGAAAGTGATTTGGACATTATTTTCGACAAATTAACACAAAGCACTGCAGTTAAAAGCTTTAAGGCATATTTTGACGAGGGTGCCGCTAAAAAGGCAGCCGCCAAGCCTGCAGAGCCTAAGGAAGATACCAAAAAGGACGACCGCAAGGCCGCCCAAGAGCTTATTGCAAAACAGCTTTTAGAAGCGGCAGCTGCTGCAAAGAAAGCCGAAAAGGAAGAAAAGCCAAAGAAGGCTGAGGTTAAAAAAGAAGAGCCTAAAAAGGCAGCAGCTAAAAAAACTGAGGCTAAAAAGGAAGAGCCAAAGGCAGAAATTAAAATGCCTCAGGAAAATCTTCACCCCTTCAAGGCTAAGGAAAAGAAGGAGCCCGGTGAAAGACCCAACAGAGGCCCTGCTGAAATCAGAAGAATTGACACACGTACTGTTAACGTTAACATTGATAAATACAACGAAAAGTACGAAAACATTGCACCTGCCAACTCCTTTAAGGATAATATGCAGCGCAAGCAAAAGATTAAGCAGAAATCTCAGGATTACCGCCGACCCAAGGGTGCAAAGCGTGAAAGCGAGGCAGATAAGCTTCGCAGACTGCAGCTTGAGAAAATCAAGAAGACACCCGTTACCGTTACTATTGGTGACGAGGTTATTATCCGTGATTTAGCAGTTGCTATGAAAAAGCCTGCCGCTGAAGTAATTAAAACACTTATGAAGCTTGGTATTATGGCTTCAATCAACGACACCATAGATTTTGACACCGCAGAGCTTATTGCAACAGAAATGGGCTGCAAGGTTCAAAAGCAGGTTACCGTTACAATAGAAGAGCGCATTATGGACGAAACCGAGGATAAGGCAGAGGATTTGAAGCCCCGTGATCCCGTTGTTGTTGTTATGGGTCACGTTGACCACGGTAAAACCTCTATTCTCGATGCTATCCGCGACACCGCAGTTACCGACACTGAGGCAGGCGGTATCACACAGCACATCGGTGCATACCGTGTTCGCAAGGCAGACCGAGACATCACCTTCCTTGACACCCCAGGTCACGCGGCATTTACATCAATGCGTCTTCGTGGTGCGCAGTGTACCGACATTGCGGTATTGGTTGTTGCAGCAGACGATGGTATTATGCCCCAGACTATTGAGGCTATTAACCACGCGAGAGCCGCTGAGGTTCAAATTATCGTTGCTATGAACAAGATGGATAAACCCGAAGCCAATCCCGACCGTATTAAGCAACAGCTCACCGAACACGGTCTTGTTCCCGAAGAATGGGGCGGTGATATTATCTGCGTGCCCGTTTCAGCCAAAACAGGTATGGGTATAGACGATCTTCTGGAAAACATTATACTTGTTGCAGATATGTTAGAGCTTAAAGCCAATCCCGACCGCCGCGCAAAGGGTGTAGTTGTTGAGGCAAGGCTTGATAAGGGTCGCGGCCCTGTTGCCACCATTCTTGTGCAGAACGGTACCCTCAATGCGGGTGACATTATTGTTGCGGGCACTGCAGTAGGCAGAGTTCGTGTTATGGCGAATGAAAACGGAAAGGAATTAAAGGTTGCAGGACCTTCTGTTCCTGTTGAGATTACCGGTCTTGCAGAGGTTCCCGCAGCTGGTGACTCCTTTGACGCGGTATCCGACGAAAGGCTTGCCCGTCAGTTGGTGGAGCAGCGCAAACACAAGCAAAAGGAAGACGCTTGGAATTCGGCACAAAAGGTTACCCTCGACAACCTCTTCTCACAGCTTGATTCAGGTGACGTTAAGGACCTTAACATTATAGTTAAGGCAGACGTTCAGGGCTCTGTTGAGGCAGTTAGGGAAAGTCTTGAGAAAATTTCCAACGACGAGGTTCGAGTTCGCGTTATTCACGGCGGTGTAGGTGCGGTTAATGAATCCGACGTTATGCTTGCAGGTACTTCCAATGCAATTATTGTAGGCTTTAATGTTCGTCCCGACCCCGTAGCCAAGGAAAATGCCGAAAAAGACGGTGTTGAAATTCGCCTTTACAGAGTAATTTACGATTGTATTGAAGAAATTGAGGCAGCTATGAAGGGCATGCTCGCACCTAAATACCGCGAGGTTGTTATGGGTACTATCGAGGTTCGTCAGACCTACAAGATTTCAGGCATCGGCACCATTGCAGGCTCCTACGTTACAAACGGCAAGGTAAACCGCAACTGTCAGATTCGTGTTGTTCGCGATGGTATAGTTGTTGCCGAGGACAGCATTCAATCTCTCCGCCGCTTTAAGGATGACGTAAAGGAAGTGGCTCAGGGCTACGAATGCGGTGTTGGACTTGAAAAATTCCAAGATATTAAAGACGGAGATATTTTAGAAGCCTTCATTATGGAGGAATACAGAGATTAAATTTTCGGGGGTTGTTTTTCACCGCTGATAATATTCGGTTTTAAAAACTCCCCTTATTAAAAAAGGAGAAATATATGGCAGGATTTAAAATGGGAAGGATAACATCCGATGTTCACCGCGAGTTGGCAAACATCATCCGCACCGTTAAAGACCCAAGGGTTTCTTCTCTTACTAATATAGTTAAGGTAGATGTGAGTGGCGACCTGTCCTACGCCAAGGTGTATGTTAGCACCATTGAGGGAGACACCGCCACCCGCGACACGGTAAAGGGTCTTAAAAATGCTGCAGGCTACATCCGCCGCGAGCTGGGTAATCGCCTTAAACTAAGAAAAACCCCTGAATTGAGATTCGTTTCGGATGATTCAATAGCTTACAGTGCTTCTATTGCGGATATTATTGATTCCTTTTCATACCGAAACGACGACGAGGTAACAGAGGATGGAGAAAACAGTTAATATGCTAAGCGTGGGCGCCGTGTGCGAATTCCTTCGGGAACACGATAATTACACAATTCTTCTTCACAGCACCCCTGACGGCGATACCATAGGTTCGGGCTACGCGCTGGCGTACACCCTTAAAAAAATGGGCAAAAAGGTGCAGGTTCTCTGCTCAGACCCGATTCCCGCAAAATTTACCTATATAAGCAATTCTTTAAAAACCGACGAGTTTTGTGAGGAAACTGTGGTGGCGGTGGATGTTGCTTCGCCTAAGCTTTTAGGCAACCTTGAAAAGGAATATGCCCACCGAGTAAGCCTATGTATAGACCACCATATTTCAAATTTGAAATATGCCGAAAATCTGCTTCTTGATGCCAACGCTTCCGCAAACTGCGAGATAGTGTATAAAATTATCAAGGAGTTGGGGGTCGGCTTTGGTAAGCACGCTTTGGCAGGGCTTTACACGGGAATAATCACTGACAATGGCTGTTTTAAATATTCCAACACCACAGCCGAAACCCACCGCATTGCGGCAGATATAATTGATATGGGCGTAGACTATGCCGAAATCAACCGAATTATGTTTGATACCAAATCTCGCGCCCGCGTAAAAATGGAGGGTATGGCGATGGATGGTGTTGAATATCGCTTTGGTGGCAGAGTTGCTATAATCACCGTTACACGTGATATGATAGAAGAAACAGGCTGTGACGAGGGTGATCTAGACGGAATTAACACCCTATCCCGCGTTATTGAAGGGGTTATGGTTGGAATCACACTTCGCGAAAAGGCAGACGGAAAATATAAAATTTCACTTCGCACCAATTCACCTATTGATGCTACCGCTATTTGTGCTCGTTTCGGCGGCGGCGGTCATCCAAGGGCGGCAGGCTGTGAATTTAATGTTTCCCCCGACAAAATAAAAGAATTGCTTATACCTGTTGTTAAGGAAGCTCTGGAGGAAAACGGATGCCTTATTTAATACTGCTTGATAAGCCCCAAGGCATTACCTCTTTTAAGGCTGTTAGCGAAGTAAAGCGTAGGCTGGGCATTAAAAGGGTGGGTCACACCGGCACACTGGACCCCATGGCAACAGGTGTACTTCCCCTGCTAACAGGCAGAGCCTCAAGGCTTAGCTCCCTTATGTTGGAGAGTGACAAGCGCTACACCGCCACAGTGCGGCTAGGCATTGTCACCGATACTATGGATATTACAGGTACAGTGTTACGAAAGAACGCTGTAAATGTATCCGACCAAGAGCTTAATGCAGCATTGTTGGCTTTTAGGGGTGAAATACAACAGCTTCCCCCTATGTATTCCGCCCTTAAAAAGAATGGGGTACGGCTTTACGATTTAGCCCGTCAAGGCATTGAGGTTGAGCGAAAGCCGAGGCAAATAAACATTAAAGAATTAAATCTGGTTGAGCGCATAAATCAAACAGATTTTAAAATCGATGTGCTTTGTTCAAAAGGTACATATATACGCTCGCTCTCCTCTGATATAGGCGAGGTTTTAGGCACCGGTGCCACCCTTACGGCTCTTCGCCGCACTGAGGTTTCGGGATTTTCTATACATCAATGTGTGAATTTAGACGATGTTTACGAAGGCTCAGATAAGCTATTGAGTGCCGAAGCTTGCGTTACACATCTGAGGGCTGTAAATGTGAGCGAGGCTCAGGCATCCCGATTCCTTTGCGGAGGTCAGCTTGACCTTAACAGAATAAAGGACTTAGAAGACCCCACCCAAGGCGAACTTTTAAGAGTTAAAAGCAACAACCGCTTTTTGGGTATTGGAAAGGTTAATTTTGAAACGGAACAGCTAGATATAGCCTGCATAATTGAGGAATGAGGTGTAAAGGTGTATGAAAAGCGCAATAGCATTAGGTACCTTCGACGGTATTCACATGGGACATAGAGCCGTGCTGAATGGTGCGCTAGCGAGAGCCGAAAGGCTTACACCTATATGCGTAGCCTTTGGTACACCCACCGCTTACTACAAACACCACAGCGGACTTTTAATGCAACCCGAAAAAAAGCGGGAAATGCTTTTCCAGATGGGCTTTCGGTATGTAGAATTTCTGGATTTCAGAAATTGCCGAGATATGCCGCCCAAAGATTTTTTAGATTGGCTTCGCAATAAATATAACGTGGCAAGTCTTCACTGCGGTTTTAACTACCGTTTTGGCAAAAATGCTGCAGGCGATGTGCATTTTTTAGAATGCTATTGCCAAGAATTTGGCATTGAGCTTGAGGTTTCCCAACCTGTTACCGACGGTGGCGAGGCTGTAAGCTCAACCCTTATAAGAAATCTTATCTCTAGGGGTGAATTGTCCCGTGCAAATCATTTACTGGGGCGACCCTTGCAGTTTAACAGCATAGTTATAGACGGCGCACACAGAGGTAGAACTATGGGCTTTCCCACTATAAATCAACAACTACCTGACGGCTTTGTTGTGCCGAAATTCGGAGTATATGCCACCTCGCTTACTGTAGAAAACGAGACCCATTTAGGAATTACAAACATAGGCGTTCATCCCACTTTCAAGCTTCCCGACCCTATTTCCGAAACCCACATACTGAACTACAACGGAAATCTTTACGGTGAGGATGTCACCCTTAAGCTTTTGGGTTTTGTGAGGGAGGAGCGCAAATTTAAGGATATTAAGGAATTGCAGCGCGCCATCGAGCAAGACCGCAGAGCTATTACAAAGGGGGAATACAATGTCCTTGACATTTAATATGCATCGCGACGGAGCTTATTATGTAACAAACAGTGAGGGCGACGCGCAATACATACTTAAAGCGACTCACAATCCGCACCTTTCGGGCGGTGTTTATGACGACCTGGGCTTAAGCCAGCTTGTAGGTATTGAAGAAACAGATTCAGGGTTTAGTATTTCTGCTTTCGACACACCTATGGGTGTATTCGCCCCCGCTGAGGACTGTATTTTAAGAATGCAGGGCGAGGGATTGGAAATTAGCAAATCAGCCGATGGCTATGTGTTTTCCCGAAACGGAGAAAAGCTTGCGGATATTTTTATATTGGGTACAGAGGTAAAATTCACTGTACAAAACAGCGGGCAGGCTATAATGATTATTGCCGCCGCGCTTATTGCTTTGGAATACGACAGACGCGTGGGGCAACGGACTGCTGTTAAAACCCCCAGCCGCGCTTCTAAGAGAGAAAATATCGGCACCAAAGCTCTGCATATTTTATCGGTGATTTATGTTGCAGCAAGGAATAAGCTTAAAAACCTTAAAATTGCTGATTTTAAACAGGCGGCATCGAAGATGGGCTCAGCCCTTTCTTCACTCAAGCTAAGGGTTACGGGAAGAGCCCTTGTTGTATCTATTTCAGTACTTGCGGTGCTTTTGGCTACCTTTATTTCAGGGCTTGTTATCACCGCTGTTAAAACCGATGATATACAAAATATGCAATGGACCACCGCTACAGTGAATGTAGACGAATCGGGGAAAACAACGGCAGATTTTAAAATAGGAAATTACGGCTATAACATAACCTTAAATAAAAACGATTATCAAAAGGGCGACACATTTAGTCTTTACTACACAAAAAATCCCGACGGTACATTGAATGAGTATTATATGGCTCAGCCGTCGGCGAAGGGGTATATAAGCATTTCGGTTATCTCCGCTTTTGGAATTCTTATTATGTTTATATATATGTTTTACGGGCTGCCCTTTTCCCTTTCCTTTGATTACAAAAGGTTATCAGATAGCTTTATGAAAAATAAAAAAAAATAACCACATCAAACAAATAGCATAAATCAGGCTAGCGGAATTTTACATTCGGCTAGCCTTTTTTCGACAAGAAAACGGTATATATTGTTACGGTTTTGTAACATTCGCTTTTTTCTGTTGCTATGGGGAAAAATTTTTTATATAATTGTAATTGGATTTTAAAAAGAGAGGAGTGAGAAAATGGCTGTGACACAAAACAGAGCTCAAGATATTGGTGAATTGCAAGAAAGACTTACAGAAACTCTGCCCTCAGTATTTTACACCTGCCAAAGGCTGCTTAGCAACGATAATGCGGCAAAGGCGGTGTGCGCTGATGTTTATAAAAAAGTTATCAAAAGCCATCAAAAAGCACCAGAAGACGATAGCCTGTGTGTTTGGATGAAAAATCTTGCCGCCGTTGCTTGCTCTTCTTACTTACGAAAAAACGATTCGGAAATATTTCTTAAAAATCCCAACCCACCAAGCATTAAAAAGGTAGATGTTTTTCACAATCGCAACCTTAATACATCTGCCACTGCGCGCTATATTGAAAACTGCATAGACCGTATGCCTCTGCCCGCTCGCTTTGCCGCAATTTGTTATTACTATAACGGTATGACGGTGGCTCAGACGGCAACGGTTATGGATGTGCCCGTAATAAGGGTTAAAGAGCTTATGCGCTCTGCGGCGGCAGAATTCTCGGCATTAACTAAGGAATTTAATGATAAACGGGTTACCACCACCAAAATTGACATCCGCGCTCTGCTAGATACTATGGCAGACGGTTCACCACTTCCCGATATTAATCTTTCTGAAATTTTAAATACTTCTTCTCCCGCAATTACAGATGATACAGACCGCCAATCTCCAACCGAGCCGAGCACAAACGCAAGCCAAAAAGGCTTTATAATTTCGGTATGCGTGCTGTTGGCTGTGGTAGGGGTTGGACTTTATATTGCTTTGGAGATGTTTGGCAAATCGGTTAAAATCGGCACCACCCCCACCATATCCACACCTTTTGCATCAACCTCTTCAGAGGTTGATTCTGCGGTACTGGGCGCCGACGGTTTACCCAATGAAAGCGAAGAAGCCTCAGGGCTTGATACCGGCGTAGTTTCGGAATTTTCCTCACAGCCCGAAGAAGAAAAGGATATACTCTTGCCCCTTTACAACATCACCCACGAAACATATTACGATGCCTCAGGCGATAAGATACGGGAATGTGTATACACCTACAAAAACGGCAAGCTTTCCAGAGTGCAAACGGCTACACCTATGTTTGTTGAGGATTTAAGCTACAGCTGGAACAAAAAAGGCACAAAGCGAATCACAAAGGATGCTGAGGGTAATATTTGCGAAACTGCGTGGTACGACAAGCAGGGCAATCCCACAAAGCTGAAATACGGCGATGAAAAGGACGAAACAGTAAAGTATAAATGGACTTACGACTATACCGACGAGGGATATGTTAAAAGCGCCGCCTTTAAGGGCATAAATTCAGGAAAATACACCTATGACTACGATGAGCTTGGCAGGGTTTCCAAAAAAGCCGAAAAGCGAGGCGAGGATGTTTACACCGCCACATTCACCTATGATGAAAACGGTATGGTTTTAAGCCGTGTGGAAACCGATTTCGACGGTAGTGTAACCGAATATTTTTACACCTATAATTACACCTTTAACACCTTTTCCGCCGCAATAAGTGGCGGCGGTAAAATAGAGGGTAAAATCTCACCCACAAGCCCACAAAGCTAAATTTAATTTAATCAAACACAAATAATCCGACCCCCAATTTTTCCCTTATGCTTTTGTGAATTCCTTCCCCTTTTTATTCATATAATCTTTTAGAGGTGATATGGATGAAACGGGGAATTTTTTTATGGGGATTTATATTCACAGCGGCTTTAGGCACGCTTCTGCATTTTGTGTATGAATGGTCGGGAGAAAATCCTGCAGCCGCACTGTTTTCGGCAGTTAACGAAAGCACTTGGGAGCATCTAAAACTGCTTTTTGTGCCTATGGTGCTGTTTGGGATATATCAATATTTTAAATACGAAAAAAACAACCCTTGCTTTATTCCCGCAAAGCTAAAAGGAATTTTAAGCGGTATGCTTTTTATTACGGTGTTTTATTACACATACCGAGGAATAATCGGGCGGAATATCGACTTTTTGAATATCTTTGATTTCTTTTTAGGTGCGGCTGTGGCTTGGTACACAGAGTTTAAAAGCCTGCGCAAAAGTAAAACCTGTAGCCCTTTATGTGTAGGCTTCAGCCTTTTTGTGCTGGTGGTTATAGGTGTGCTTTTTTCGGTATTTTCCTTTTATCCGCCCGATTTAGGGATTTTTGCCGAACCCACAGTTTAACTGGTAAAATAAAAAAGCTGTTTGCGTTACAACAAACAGCCTTTTTTACGTTTAGCTTATAAAAGACATTTTATGCCTTGCCGATAGAACCGAAAAGCTCCATTTTCTCTTTAACGGTTGCCTTTATGGCCTCAACACCGGGCGCTAAAACCTTTCTTGGGTCGAAGCCCTTGCCTACAAGGTCTTTGCCCTCTTCAATATACTGCCTTGTGGCGGCAGCGAAGGCAAGCTGACACTCGGTGTTAACATTGATTTTGGAAACACCTAAGGAAATTGCTTTGGCAATCATATCGCTGGGGATACCTGTGCCTCCGTGAAGAACGAGAGGCATAGTGGTGGTTTTTTTCTGAATTTCTGCTAAGGTATCGAAGGAAAGACCTGCCCAGTTTTCAGGGTACTTGCCGTGAATGTTACCAATACCTGCGGCAAGCATTGTAACCCCTAAATCGGCTATCATTTTGCATTCGTCGGGATTGGCAACCTCGCCGCTACCAACAACACCGTCTTCCTCGCCACCGATAGCGCCAACTTCTGCCTCCAGAGAGATGCCAAGCTTGTTTGTTAATTCAACCAATTCCTTGGTTTTTGCAATGTTTTCTTCAATTGAGTAATGTGAACCATCGAACATTACGGAAGAGAAACCTGCTTCGATACATTCCTTTGCGGCTTCGTAGCTGCCATGGTCAAGGTGGAGAGCTACAGGAACAGTAATTCCCAATTCCTCAATCATACCCTTTACCATACCAACAACTGTTTTATAGCCGCACATATATTTACCTGCACCCTCAGAAACACCTAAGATAACAGGAGATTTAAGCTCCTCTGCGGTTAAAAGAATTGCCTTGGTCCATTCAAGGTTGTTGATGTTGAACTGACCAACTGCGTATTTGCCGGCTTTTGCTTTATTAAGCATATCTTTTGCGGAAACTAACATTTTAAATTCCTCCTACTGTTTTTTTCTATTTTATCCCAAAAACCCACAAAAATCAAGTATGCATTGATATTTTTGGTTATCTATCATATATAATTTTGAAATACACGGAGCTTTTTGTACAATCAACAAATAAATTTCGTGTGGTGATGCGATTTTGTGATTTTTTAAGACAAATTTTTGCACAATTTGATTTTTGCATTTACAGAGCCCTTTTTTTATGTTAGAATTCAGTTAGAATGTTATAAGGGGGCTTTTGAAATGGAATGCTTAGACGGAATTAAGGTTCTGCTTATTCACCACAATACCGATTGCAAGGTCTTTGATTTTTCAAAGCCTAACTGTGCTTATCACGATATAACAATCGCTCTCAAAGGCAAAATGCGTTATAATATCAACGGTGAAAGCTTTGTGCTTTCCGACGGTGATGCCGTTTATTGCCCTGTTGGTTCCCATATGAGTCGCTCAATGGGAGAAAAGGCCTCATATCTTTCTATCAACTTCACCACAAAGCTAAATGAGCCGCTTCCCCTGAACGGCTATATACCAAACATCCTCTCCCGCGAGGTTAATGCTTATATCGAAATTATTTCCTATCTTCTAAAGAAACCGGGTATGCACAACGACGAAAAGCTGAAAAATCTTGTTTCCAATCTGCTTATAAAGGTTATGGAATTGCAAGAAGTTTCCCACCCAATGCCCTATGTTGAAAAAATCAAGATGTATATTAAGGATAATTTTCAAAAAGCCATAACCCTTGAAACGGTTGCAAAGTACATAAACCTTCACCCCTCCTACTGCAGCACCATTTTTAAGCGCAGTGAGGGGCACTCGGTTACCGAATATATTAACACTGTAAGAATTAACTACGCAAAGGAGTTGCTTGACACAAGCCCCTACAGAATAGGCGAAATCGGTGCCCGTTGCGGAATACCCGACCCATATTATTTTTCAAGAGTTTTTAATAAAACCTGCGGTGTTTCACCCTCTGAATATCGAAAAATAGCCCGTGCCTACGGCAGCGGTATTAAACTTTCATACGAAACCGAGAATGCTAGAAAAAATAAACAGTAAAGGACTTTAGCGTTGGCTAAAGTCCTTTTTTGTTAATCTAAGCTATACTTGATTTTGTATTCCTTATATTCCTCGCCAAACTCCACATTTCCGTATTTAACCTCGGTTAAATACTTGTGTGTGTCAAAACTGCCGCGAATAAGCTCAATAACTGCAACAGCTATATTTGAGCAGTGGTCTGAAATACGCTCATAGTTATTAAGCAGGTCAGAAAGAATAAATCCCAGCTCAATGGTACATTCACCTACTTGAAGCCTTTTTATATGGTTGTTTTTAATTTTTGCTGCCAATCCGTCGATAACCTGCTCTAAAGGCTCTACTTTAGCGGCAAGATTTAAGTCATTTTCTGAGAACGCCTGCATTGTTATTTCAACAATTTCAAAAACAGCGCCTCTCAGAATGTTTAATTCCTTTGTGGCTTCCTCTGAAAATGCCACACCCTTTGTGTGCATTTCTTTTGCATTTTTCATAAGGTTAACGGCGTGGTCGCCCAAACGCTCGAAATCACCTATTGTGTGAAGCATTTTTGAAATCTTACGGCTATCAGGGGTGGAAAGTGCCTGTCCAGAAAGCTTAACCAGATAACTGCCGAGGCTATCCTCTAGCTTATCTAAACGCTCCTCGTTTCTAAGAATCTCTTCAACTGTTTCCTCATTATAATTTACGCCCAAGAGTGACATTGCACTATTAAGGGTTTTGTGGGATATCTCTGACATTGTAACAGTGAAATTGCTGCACTCACCAATTGCAACAGAGGGAGAACGAAGAAGGCGCTCATCTAAAGTAAATTCGTATTTATCTATAGTGGAGGCTGACTTTTTATCATCTTTAATAACCTTTTCTGCCATACGAAGTATAAGCTTGCCAAAGGGAGCTAACAGAATTGTAATTGCAACGTTAAATATTGTGTGCACAAGGGAAATTCCCCATCCGTCGATATTAATATTAGAAAAAGCAAAACCAAATACTGAATTTGCGGCGGTGTAAACACTAAGTAGAATAACAGTGCCTATCATATTTACCGAAAGATGGATTGCCGCAACACGCTTGGCATTAGCATTGGTACCGATACAAGAGATAATTGATGTGATACAGGTTCCGATATTCTGACCCATAATTATGGGAATTGCCATTGAATATGTTATGCCGCCGCTCATTGCCAGCGCCTGTAAAATACCAACAGAGGCGGCGGAGCTTTGAATAAGGGCGGTGAATAGCGAGCCAACCACAACACCCACTATTGGGTTCTGAAATTTTATAAGTAGCTCGCCGAAGCCTTCAAGCTCGGTTAAAGGTTCTACCGCAATCTTCATAAATTCCATACCGTACATAAGCACGGCAAAGCCAATGAGTATTGTACCTATGCTTTTGCGCTTGTCAATTTTAGAGCCCATAAGCATTAAAATACCGATAAGCGCCAGCACGGGAGAGAAGTTTTCAGGCTTCATCATAGATATTAGTATGTTGCCGCCGGACTCCACGCCTGCCAAAGCCAATATCCAAGCGGTGAGGGTGGTGCCTATATTAGCGCCGAAGATAACAAACAAGGTTTGTGAAAATTTCATTATGCCTGAATTTACAAGGCCAACCAGCATAACGGTTGTTGCAGATGAGGACTGTATGGCAATTGTGATGCCAGCGCCCAGCAGCAGACTAACGAAGGGGTTGGAGGTTGCCTTTTTAAGGGCATTTTCCAGTTTTCCGCCTGCGAGCTTTTCAAGATTTGAGGACATTACCGTCATTCCGTAAAGGAAAAAAACAAGCCCTAAAACAAGCTTTAAAACCGATTCTAAAAGCAGCATTACTAAAACTCCTTATTCTTTATAATTCACATGTATTTTTTTGGTGGCTTATAAATACCACTACAAACTAAATATAACAGTTTTGCTGACAATAATCAAGTTTTATTTGCAAATTTTGCCATTCTAGTTCTGTGCGTTCTTATATAATAAATTAAAAAGGCGGTCTTAAGCATAGCTTCAGACAACCTCTTAACAATTATATTAACTGCTGTTCGTTTATAATAAGCTTGAATTCAAGCCCTAATTTTTCCGCAGCCTTACGGCAAAGTATCATACGCTGCAGAAATATTTCAAAATAATCCATAATACTGCCAAAGCGTGTATCTACCGAAAGCTTCAGTTTTATTATCGTTTTATCACCGTTAATTTTTAAAACAGAGTTTTTAACCGAATAATTAACGCGGTCGTGTATGTCGAAATTGGCTATATCCTGATTTCTCACCCTGTTTCGACGCACATCGGATTTATCGGCTAATATCAGAGCCGCCGAAACGGCATCAACAGGCACACCTGTGCCCTCATCGTGGTTGCCTATTGCTGTTACAACTGTGGCAATATCCTGAGAATCCATATTCATTTTATCTAGTATTCTAAATGCCATAACCGCACCACTTTGGGAATGCTCACTGCGGTTAACAAGATTGCCGATATCGTGAAGATAACCTGCAATCATCGCAAGCTCTATTTCTCTTTCGGAATAGCCCATAGTTTCTAATATGTATTTTGCCGTTTCGGCAACGCGGGTTACATGGGCAAAGCTGTGCTCTGTAAAGCCCAGTGCCTCAAGGGATTTATCCGCCGCTGAAATATATGTTTTCAGTGCTTCGTCGTTTCTGATATCTTCATATGTTACCATGGCTTATGTCTCCTTTTCATTGCCTCTTCAAACATTATTCCATACCAATGCTTTGGTTGCAACGGCGCTGTGTCCCGTATACATTCATCGCAAAATTTTGCCGCCGCCTTTGCCGCCGCCACAAAATCTCCCAAATTCATCATTTCTCCGCAAAGAGCAGAGGTAAACACATCTCCGCTACCGTGAAGCGGGCAATCAACAATTGGCTCCATTTGATAAAAGCCATAGGTGTTTGATTTTATGTAGTAACCTATCTCAGAAGAGCTTTTCACACCCGTTATTGCAATGTTTTCCACCGTCAATTTTTCGGCAATTTTGTGGGCTTCGGTATCTGTGGGAAGCTCTGCCAGAATTGCCGCCTCGGTAACGTTCGGGGTTATTATATCAGCATGCCTTATAAGCTGACGCTGTTTTGCAGCAAAATCCTCTGTGAAGCCTTTGTAAAGACTGCCGTTATCCCCCATTACAGGGTCTACAATTACAAGGGTGTTTTCTCCTTTGAACCTTTTTATAAACTCCATTGCCAAATCAATTTGCTGTGTAGAACAGAAATACCCTGTGTAAATGCAGTCGAATTCCAAACCAAGCTCTTCCCAATGGTTTATAATTTTTTCCATTTCCAAAGTTAGGTCAAGCCTTGTGTAATTTTGAAATTCCCCCGTGTGGGTTGAGAGCAGTGCCGTAGGAAGCGGCACTGTTTCGCACCCAAATGCCGAAATTATCGGCACCGAAACGGTTAAAGAACACTTGCCGAAGCAAGACATATCATTTATCAGTGCCACCCTTTTTATTGTGCTGCTGAGATTCTTCAAGTGAATGTACCCCCGTGATTGAATATTGAGCCCAGCCGGCAATATTTTCTGCGTGGTCACCAATACGCTCAAGGTATTTTGCCACAAGCAGAAGGTCAAGCCCTGCTTCGCCCTTTTCTGCGGAGATGTTTTTTACAAGCTCCGCCTTTACATTGTCAAAAAGGTTGTCCACAATATCGTCTAGCTGAAACACCTCTGCCGCCAGTTTTTCGTCGGCATTTACATATGCCTCTACGCTTTCGGTAACCATTTTTATGGTAGCCCGCGCCATTTCGCCTATGTGTCCGCTTTCGATAATTCCTCGGCCTCTCTCGCCAATGGTAGCGGTAATCTCTGCGATATCTGCAGCTTGGTCACCTATTCTTTCCATATCGGAAATCATTTTAAGAGCTGAGGATATAACCCTCAAATCCTTAGCCACAGGCTGCTGCTGTAAAAGCATACGCATACAAAGGGTTTCTATCTCCCTTTCCATAGCATCAATTCTGGAGTCTGCCTCAATAACCTCACGTATAAGTTCGCTATCATTTTCCAATAGTGCCTTAACGCTGAGAGATATTGCATTCTCACAAAGTGCGCCCATAGTTCTGATTTCCATATGCAAGGTGTTCAACTGTTGGTCGAATTTGTTTCGCACTATCCAAACCTCCCTGTAATATAATCCTCTGTGCGTTTATCCTGTGGAGAGGAGAACATTTTTTCTGTATCTCCAAATTCCACAACCTCACCCAAAAGGAAGAAGGCGGTCTTATCAGAAATGCGAACTGCCTGCTGCATATTGTGTGTAACCATAACTATAGTATACTCCTTTTTAAGGGTGTTTGCCAAGTCCTCAATTTTAGAAGTTGAAATTGGGTCAAGAGCAGAGGTGGGCTCATCCATAAGCAGCACCTCAGGTTTTACCGCCAAAGCCCTTGCAATACAAAGCCTTTGCTGCTGTCCGCCGCTTAATTTCAGAGCGCTTTTGTTAAGTATATCCTTGGTTTCCTCCCATATGGCGGCGGCTCTCAGCGCCTCTTCTACTATATCGTTCAATCGGGATTTCGAGCGAATTCCGTGAGTTTTGGGACCAAAGGCTATGTTTTCGTAAATCGACATAGGGAACGGATTCGGCTTCTGAAACACCATACCCACTCGGCGGCGAAGACCGTAAATATCGGGGGTTTTATAAATATCCAAACCGTCGAGTGTTATTTTCCCTGTTATTTTACAGCCCTCTACCAAATCATTCATACGGTTTAAGGATTTTAGAAGTGTGGATTTTCCACAGCCCGAAGGCCCGATAAACGCGGTTATTTCCCTTTCGGGCAGGGTCATATTTATATTTTTCAATGCCTGAAAATTGCCGTAATATAAATTTAAATTTTCTATTTTAAACTGTGCCATTTCAGTTTCCTTTCTTTTTTCCCGCAAGGGCTGATAGGGTGTTTATTGCAAGCACCAACACAAGCAGCACCACCCCAGTTGCATATGCTTCATCGGTATAAAGCGCCTCCGAAAGCAGTGAATACATATGAACGGAAAGGGTTCTGCCGCTGGATAACAAACCCTTGGGTACTCCCGCAATCGTTCCTGCGGTGTAAATGAGGGCGGCTGTTTCACCCACTATTCTGCCTATGCTTAAGATTATGCCCGAAAGAATACCGGGAAGAGCCGGAGGCAATACCACGCGGAAAATTGTGCGTAAATTTCCCGCACCCAACCCTAAAGCGCCCTCGCGAAGTGAATCAGGCACAGCGCGAAGCGCCTCCTCGGTGGTACGCATAATGGTGGGTAAAATCATAATGCTTAGGGTGAGTGCGCCCGAAAGCAATGAATATCCAAATCCCAAGGTGTTTACAAAAATTAAAAATCCAAACAAGCCGTAAACTATTGAGGGTATGCCCGAAAGGGTCTCGGTGGTGGTTCGTACTAATTCTACAAATTTGTTTCCGCGCTTTGAATATTCCACAAGATAAATTGCCGAAAACACACCCACAGGCACCGCAATACCAAGGGTTAAAGCTGTAATAACAACCGTATTGATTATGGCGGGCAGCATAGAAACATTTTCTGAATTGTATTCCCACGCGAAAAGTGATGGCTTTATATGGGGTATGCCTCTTATCAGCACATATACCACAAGAAGCAGTGCCACCGATAATGTGAGAAATGCTGCAAGGTATACCGCCAAACGCAAAGTTAAGGCAAGAGGATACTTTTTATATAGCTTTATACTCAATTTTTATCCTCCTTTTTAAGCAGTGAAAAGCAAAGGTTGATTATAAGGATAAACACGAACAGTACCACACCTGTTGCTATAAGCGCCTCGCGGTGGAGCCCTGCGGCATAGCCCATTTCAAGAACTATATTGGAGGTAAGGGTGCGTACACCGCTTAAAAGACCCGTTGGAATTACCGCCTGATTTCCCGCAACCATACTTACAGCAAGTGCTTCACCTATGGCTCTGCCTATGCCGAGAATTACACCTGCCGTAACCCCTGATTTCGCAGCGGGAAGCTGAGCGCGAAAAACACTTCTTTCGTGGGTGGCACCCAAAGCAAGACCACCCTCGTAATAATTTTGAGGTACTGCTCTTAAGGCATCCTCCGAAACACTTATAATTGTGGGGAGTATCATAATTCCAAGCATAACCGAAGCGGTGAGCACACCTTTTCCGCTGCCGCCGAAAATCGACTGCACTAATGGTACTATAACCGTTAAACCGAAAAATCCGTATACAACCGAGGGAATACCCGCCAGCAGATTAACCGTAGGCTTTAAAAAATTATATAGCCATTGGGGGCAAAATCTTGCCATAAACACCGCGCTCATTAGCCCTATAGGCACACCTATTATTATGGCACCTGCCGTAACATAAATGCTGCCTATAATCATTGGGAGAATGCCGAAAAGCTCTTGCAAAGGGCGCCAATTCACACCGCCTAAGAACTCAGCTACACCTATTCTTGCTATAGCGGGAAGCCCATTCGCAAACAGAAACAAACATATAAACAGCACCGCCACTATAGACACCGCCGCAGACACAAAAAAGAGTGCGCGGAAGAGGTTTTCCTTTAGCTTATCCATCAGGTGTTCTTTAATAAACTGAACTATTGTCATTTAAGATAACTCCGACCAATCTGTTATTTTGCCAAGATATATTGATTTAATCTGCTGGGCTGTAAGCTCATCGCGGGTGTTTTCGGAATTTACTATAACAGCAATTCCGTCTATTGCTATAGCCTGAGCCTTCAAATTCTGTTGGGATTCCTGGGGCTTCAACTCACGGGATGCCATACCGATATCAAAATTCCCCTCAGCTATGCCGTTAATACCTGTGGTGGAGTCGCTTTCTTGAATTTCAACCGTTATATAGGGATTGAGCTTTTCATAAGACTCCTTAAGCTTTTGCATAACGGGAGAAACCGACGAAGAACCCCCAACCTTAACGGTACCGCTGATATCTGTTGCTTTATAGCTTCCCTTGTTGCCCTCACTGATGTATCCTGATTTTTCTACCACAGCTTGACCTTCGGCACTTAAAATAAAGCTTATGAAATCAGCGGTTGCTTCGGTTTGTTGCCCCTTTGTAACAATGTTGAAGGAACGGGATACCTTATAACTACCGTTTTTAATATTGGCAACTGTTGGCGCAGCTCCCTCTATCTTCACAGCCTTTACCGTGTCGTTAAGCGAGCCTAAGGAAACATAGCCAATAGCCGACTTATTTCCATTTACTGTGGTGAGCATTACCGAGGTGGAGTTGGTGATTTCAGCCATTGCAGTTGTTGCATCTACCTGTTTACCCTTTACCTCTTCTTCTACCTCAAACAGCTCTACAAAGGCACCACGTGTGCCTGAGCCTTCCTCACGAGAAAGAACGGTAATTGCCGTTGTCTTGCCCGCGTTACAGCCTGCAAGGCTTGTAATAATACCCAAGCTCAAAATTAACGATAATACTCTTTTCATTTTCTTTTTCTCCTTTTTTAGCCTTTTCATCGGCTGATTTAACTATGTTAAATTCGAAATTCTGCTAAGTTTAATTGTTGGTAAAATTTTTCTTTATTATCATTTAATTTATTTAACATTTTATACACTATTAAAACTAAAAGAGCCGTAACTCAAGTTTTAACCTGCGTTACAGCTCTTATCTTTTAATTATATTATCTGTAGTCTATAGGTAATGTGGCGGTGGCATTAAGAGAAACATCTGAGATATTTCCGTTTTGCAGTTCGTAATACGCCTGTATTCCCACCATAGCGGCATTGTCACCGCAAAACCTAAGCTCAGGAATATATAATTCCAAGCCTCGTTTTTCACATTCCTCTGCCATTCTGCGCCTTAGCTCGCGATTTGCCGAAACTCCCCCCGCAAGCACTATTTTTTTACACCCTGTCTGTTCGGCACCCAGCATGGTGTTATGTATTGCGATATCGCAAACCCGCTCTCTTACGGCGGCGGCAAGGTCGGGAGCGTTTATTTCTTCCCCCTTTTGAGAGGCGTTGTGCACTATGTTTACAACGGCAGTTTTGAGCCCCGAAAAACTGAAGTCTAAAGGATGTCCCTCTACCTTTGGCCAAGGAAGATTGTATGCTTTGGGGTCACCCTCCTCTGCCAGTGCATCTAATTTAACACCGCCGGGATAAGGAAGCCCCAATGCCCGTGCGGTTTTATCGAAGCATTCCCCTGCGGCATCGTCTCGGGTTCTGCCGATAACCTCAAATTTACAATAATCAGCTACATTTATTATATGGCTGTTGCCACCTGAAACCAAAAGGCACAAAAAAGGCGGTTCTAAATCTTTATGGGTAATATAGTTTGCAGCAACGTGGCTTCTTAAATGGTGCACCGGTATTAAGGGCACATCAAGACTTTTTGCCAAGCCCTTGGCAAAATTAACACCAACAAGAAGCGCGCCTATAAGACCGGGGGCAAAGGTAACGGCTACGGCGCCGATATCCTTAAATGTTATTCCCGCATCATCTACCGCCTTTTCTACCACTGCGGATATTGACTCACAGTGCCTGCGAGATGCGATTTCAGGCACCACTCCGCCATAGAGTGCGTGCTCGTCTATCTGGGTTGCAACAACGCTGGAAAGCACCTGTCTGCCTTCACAAACGGCGGCGGCGGTTTCATCACAAGAGGATTCTATTGCTAAAATATACATATGTTTCTTTCCTTATAAAAATTTAGTTAGCAAAAGTGCATCTTCGGTGGGGTCGCGGTAAAAGTTGGGACGCTCTCCCACCTGCCTAAAATCTAGCTTTTTATATAAATTTATAGCGGGGATATTGCTTTTTCGCACTTCAAGAGTCACAAACTCTAGACCCTTTTCTTTTGCATAGTCTAAAAGTGCCTTTAAAAGGGCTGTGGCAATACCGCCACCTCTCATTTCTGGCAACACGGCAACATTCGTAATATACCCCTCACCTGCGATTTCCTGCATACCGCAATAGCCTGAAATTCTATTTTCGGCAAGGCTTACAAAAAACACGGTGTAATTATCGAAGCTGTCAATGATATTTTCGGCAGTCCAAGGGTGGGAAAAGCAGGCTTTTTCTATTTTTTCTATTGCCTTGGCATCTGCCTTTTCTCCCTTTCGGATTTTTATTTCTAAATTATCCTTTTGCATCGTACCAAGTCCTTCCAATTCCCGTATCTGCAATCAAAGGAACCGAAAGCTTGGCTGCCGACTGCATTTCTTCTTTAAGAATTTCGGCCGCTTTTTGCGCCTCGTTTACCGATGCTTCAACAATCAGTTCGTCGTGAATCTGCATAATTAGGCGGGCATCCTTGCATTCCGCTTTCAGGCGGTTGTGAACCCTTATCATAGCTATTTTTATTATATCGGCAGCGGTGCCTTGAATTGGCATATTTCGGGCAATTCGCTCTCCCGCTGCGCGTATCATAGCGTTTGATGCTGTGAGCTCGGGCATATATCGGCGGCGGTCGAACAGAGTTGTAACAAAGCCCTCCAGCCGTGCTCTTTCAACAGTGCGCTCCATAAATGCCGCAACACCGCTGTATGTGGCAAGATAGCCCTTAATATATGCATCGGCTTCCTTTCTTGTTACGCCGATATCCTTAGCAAGAGAAAAAGCTCCTATTCCATATACTATACCAAAGTTCACCGCCTTGGCGCGGCTGCGCATTACGGGTGTTACCATGCTTTCGGGCAAACCGAACACCTCTGAGGCGGTAAGGGTATGGATATCCACATTCTCTTGGAATGCCTGACACATTCTTGTATCCTTCGCCATATGGGCTAATACCCTCAGCTCAATCTGGCTGTAGTCGGCATCTATAAGAAGATAGCCCTCCTTTGCCTTAAAGAATTTTCTTAGCTCTCTGCCCTCAGGCGTTTTTACAGGGATATTCTGTAAATTCGGCTCGGTTGAGCTTATTCTTCCCGTTCTTGTTTCGGTTTGGTTAAGGGTGGAATGGATTTTGCCACTCTCGTCGGCATATTCCAAAAGCCCGTCGCAATAGGTGGATTTTAACTTTGCCAGCTTGCGGTATTCCAAAATAAGCTCGATTATAGGGTGATAATTATAAAGAGATTCCAACACCTCAGCATTGGTTGAATAACCGCTTTTGGTCTTTTTCTTTGCAGGTAACCCAAGTCGTTCAAAAAGCACCTCACCCAACTGCTTCGGTGAATTTATATTGAAATTACCCCCTGCCAGCAGATAAATCTGCTCTTCAAGGCTCGAAATATTAACACTCAGCCTCTCGCCCATTTCTGCTACTCCCGATTTGTCTATAAGAAAACCGTAGCTTTCCATAGCCGCTAAAACCTCGCTTAAGGGCAGTTCAATTTCTTCAAGCAATTTTTTAAGATTGTTATTCTCAATTTCTGCCGAGAGCTTTATTTCCACCTCTCTATTAAGCGCTGCTAAGGTGCGGTAATAGGAGGCTTCACCCTTTATTTCGGGCACCGACACGGAATATTCCGAGCTTAACCGCTCTAAATCATATCCCGATGCAGAAGGATTTAAAAGATATCCTGCAAGGGCACAGTCGAAAGATATGCCCTTTAAATTAACACCAAGCTCGCCAAAATATTTATATGCCGCCTTGCAGTTGTAAATATTCTTTTTTAAATTAGAGCTTTCAAGCAAAGAAACAAAACGAGGATTATTAACCTCTGTTTCGTAAATTTCCTTGTCTACCACCACAAAAGCGGTGGCAATATCATAATCTATAACAATATGATATTGCGGGGAGTTTTGGGGGACTTCTCCATCCTTATTCTGATAAACCGCCCTTTCACTTTGCTGAGGTTTGATTTGGGCAGCAGAAAGACCCATTTTCTCAATTATTGAGAAAAGTTCTAGCTTCGCCATTAAAGCTACCAGCTTTTCTGTGTCGCGACTGCCGAATTTATAATCCTCTAAATCCAGTGATATAGGCACTTCTCTGCAGATTGTGCCAAGCTGCCTTGAAAGGTACGCATTGCTCTTATCGGCTCTGAGCTTTTGGCGAACTCCCTCTTTTATATCCAACGAATCGAGATTTTCATAAATATAATCAATACATCCGTAGGAGGCTATAAGACTACAGGCGGTTTTTTCACCTACCCCTGCAACACCTGGGATATTATCCGAGCTATCGCCCTGCAAAGCCTTTATATCAATAAGTGCTTTGGGCTCTACTCCATACTTCTCTTTTACAGCCTCGGTGTTATAACGGATAATTTCAGGCTTTCCCATTTTTGTAACGGTATTAAGAACCGTTACCCTTTCTGACACAAGCTGTAAAGCATCGCGGTCGCCTGTGGCAATTATACATTCGTTGCCGCTATTTTCACAGGCGAGAGAAAGAGTGCCTAAAATATCGTCTGCTTCGTAGCCCTCTTTTTCCAAAACCTTATAGCCCATAAGCTTCAGCCATTCCTTTAAAAGCGGCATCTGGCTTGCAAGCTCATCAGGCATACCCTTGCGACCCGCCTTGTATTCAGAATACATTTCGTGGCGAAAGGTGGGCTTTCTTAAATCAAACGCTACTGCTACACCGTCGGGGCTTTCGGTTTCCATAATTTTATTAAGCATATTTATAAAACCGTAGATTCCGTTGGTAAACTGCCCGTTTTTTGTGGTCAGCAGCTTAATTCCATAAAACGCACGGTTTATAAGGCTGTTTCCGTCGATAACAAGTAGCTTCATTTTATTTATTCCTTTCGAGTATCAAAGCTTAACGCTTCAACATATAATAAATACTGTAGGTCGTATTATATCTTAATTATATTTGGAAAGATTGCGCCATTTTCTATATCAATTACTGCATAACTGTTGCCATTTTCCCGACCCAGCGCCGCAGAGCCCGGATTTATAAGGTACAGCCCGTCGAGATATTGAGCAGCAGGTATGTGCGTATGGCCGTACAGCGCGGCATCTACCCCTAAATTTTTAGCCGTTGCTATCAGGTGCTGACAAGAGGCTTTTACACCCAAAGTATGCCCGTGTGTTATAAAAAATTGCTTGCCAAAAAGTTTAATTATATCAAATTCGCCGCCTGAAAGGGCGGGGTCGCAATTTCCCCTTACGGCAAAAAATTTCACATTTGGGAATTCTGCCATTACATTTTCGGCACCTCTTATACCGTCGCCAAGAAATATGAGTGCTGAAGCCTCCCGCTGTGCCTCTAAAATGCTTCTTATAAGATACTCCTTACCGTGAGTATCGGAAACTACAACTATACGCATAAAACCAATTGCTCCTAACGTATATATAAATGAAAGGTTTTGATATTTATGAATTTTAATAATATAAACAAACAAAAGCTTATGGAAGCCCTTGGTGGCGCTATGGGCAACGGTGTAAATGCCGCAAATTTAAGCGATGCCATAAATTCGGGTAATCTCAATAATGTTCTTAAAAACCTTAACCCTACACAGGCGGCAGAGTTGAAATCTGTACTTTCAAACGAGGCGGCTATGAATAAAATTTTAAACTCACCCGAAGCGGTGGCACTTCTTAAAAAGTTTATGTAAAGAGGTGACTATATGGACGATTTAACAGCCACCCTTTCGGGAATTTTAAACGACCCCGAAAGCATGGAAAAGGTGCGGAAAATGGCAGAGGGGCTCTTTTCGGGAAGCGATGCCTCGGTTTCTCAGGCAAACGCTTCGTCAAATCCCTTAGGGGCACTTTCTAACCTTTCAAACGGACAGGATAGTTCAGGTATGCCCGACGTTGCCTCTCTTATGAAGATAATGAATATGTTGAAAACCAAAGGTGACGACAGCCGTTCGGGATTGCTTTTAGCCCTTAAGCCTCACCTGAGCTATGAAAGGCAGGAAAGGGTAGATAAGGCAGTAAAAATTTTAAAGCTTGTTAGCCTTATGCCTATATTAAAGGACAGCGGATTGCTGAATTTATAGTTTGAATTTGAAACAAAGGGGTGTTACGGTGGAAAATTTTAGCCACGATGATGTTAAATCAAGGCAAACAAAGGCGGAAAGAGAGCTTTTTGAAATGTGGAAAAAATCCACTGCTCCCTCTATACCGCCATATATGCGGGGCACAAGTATGCCGCAAAACAACTTAAAAGAAGAAGAGGTAAAATGCGAAAATCCCAAAGAGGAGGAAACCGAAAAAGTCCAAGATGATATGCCAAAAACACCAATACGCGGCGGTCTGCTTGGTAAAGATATTTTAAAATTGCTAAATCTTGACTCCTTACAAATGAACTCCGACAGAATGCTACTGCTTCTTATGATAGTTCTTCTCAGCGGTGAGGATAGTGACAATATACTTCTTTTCGCCTTGGCATATATAATGCTGTAAATATTTTAAAGGCTTACGTTTAAAGTAAGCCTTTTTCGTTTATAGAAAAAGGACAAGCAAAAATTTTAATTTTTTATGCCATTTTTTGCTAGACCATATATAAATAAATTTTCAGGTTAAACTAAAGCTAGAAAATTAAAAGGAGGTTAAAACTTTGAACAATAAAAATGCAAACTTTATTAAAGGAATGGGTGCAGGTATGCTTGCGGGCGTTGCCGTTGTAACGGTGGGAAAGGTGATGCTTTCAGGCAACAAGAAAAGCATTACCAAAACCGCAGGCAAAACTATGCGTGCGGTTGGAAATATTGCAGAAAGCATAAATTATATGCTTAAATAAATCTTTTTAAAACTCATTAAACCGAAAAGGCTACCTCTTGGGAATACTCCCTTAGGGTAACGAGAGTTGAACACATTGCGGTTTCTCTCGTCGCCTTTTCCCGCCTTTCTTGCGCTTATTCTTGTAAGGCGAAAGCCTTACTGCGAATTTCACGCTACGCCTTTCGAAAAAAGGCGTACGAGATAAACTCT